>JAFABT010000075.1 GCA_023425905.1 Actinomycetes bacterium
GTCGAGGGCTCGTCCCGCATCGCCTCGACGGGCGGCACGAGCGCGGCCCGTCGGGCCGGCAGCGCGGCCGCGAGCGTCGAGACGACGGCGCCGACGAGGAGCGAGGTGACGACCGTCGACGTGTCGAGGCCGGAGCGCGCCCCGAGGTCCATGCCCATGCCCTCGAAGGCGACCCGGATGACGGCGACCATGCCGTACCCGCCGGCGACGCCGAGCGCACCCCCGACGAGTCCGACGAGGAGCGCCTGCACCGTGACCGACGCGAAGATCTGCAGCGGGGACGCCCCCATCGCCCTCAGCAGGGCGAGCTCGCGCGCCCGCTGCCGGACCTGCATCTGGAAGGTGTTGGCGATGATGAACCCGCCGACGAACAGCGCGACCGCCGCGAAGATGAGCAGGAACGTCTCGATGACGCCGACGACGCCCCGCACCTCGTCCGAGAGCTCCGCACGCAGGTCGTCCCCGGTGCGCACGGTCGCCGCGCCGCCCCCTTCCGTGCCCCACCCCGCGGCGACGGGCGCGAGCCGGTCGACGAGCTGCTGTTCGGTGAGGCCGTCGTCTGCGAGGACGGCGAAGCCCGCGACCTCGCCGGTGGGGGCGAAGAGCTGCTCCGCGGAGGCCTCGTCGAAGAGCGTCATCGTCGCCCCTGCGAGCGCCCCGCCGCCGCTGGCCTCGCCGACGATCGTCACCTCGGCGATCTCGCCGCCCAGGACGGCACGCATCGTGTCGCCCACGGCGTGACCGGAGGACGCGAGCGTCTCCGTGACGAGGACGACCTCGTCGGGCCCCGAGGGCAGTCGACCGTCGACGATCGAGTAGATGGGGTCGTCGGGGACGATCGCCGCGGCGAGCGTAGGCGCCATGGAGTTGAGGACGGCGGTGCCGTCCGCCCCGATGACGATGGCCGTCCCGGTGATCTCGGGGAACACGGCGCGGACGCCGTCGACGGCCTCGAGCTCGGCGCGCCGATCGAGGGGGAGGCCCGCACCGACGCCCGCGTCGAGGGACTCGAGGGACGTCGTCCGGCTCGGTGCGGAGACGTAGGCGTCGGCGACGGCCTGGTTCTCGACGATGCCCGTGAAGGTGTCGGCGAGCATGCCGCGGAGCATGAAGGTGCCCGCGACGAACGTGACGCCAAGGGTGACGGCGAGGAGCGACATGAGGAAGCGCACGAGGTGCGCGCGCACCTCTCGGACGGCGATCTTCAGCATCACAGGGCCCCCACGGTCGGGCGTTCGACGGTCGTCGTGAGCGCGCCGAGGCGCTCGAGCACCGAGGCGGGGGTCGGGTCGCGCAGCTCGTCGACGACGAGGCCGTCGGCGAGGAAGAGGACGCGATGGGCGTAGGACGCCGCGGTCGGGTCGTGCGTGACCATGACGACGGACTGGCCGAGCTCGTCGACGCTGCGGCGCAGGAAGCCGAGCACCTCGGCGGCGCTGCGGGAGTCGAGGTTGCCCGTGGGCTCGTCCGCGAAGATCACCGCGGGCTGCGACACGAGCGCCCGCGCGCAGGCGACGCGCTGCTGCTGGCCGCCCGAGAGCTCGGACGGGCGGTGCGTGAGCCGGTCGGCGAGCCCGACGGCCTCGACGACGCGGGCGAGGTGCGCCTGGTCGACCTTCTTCCGGGCGATGTCGAGCGGCAGGGTGATGTTCTCCGCCGCAGTGAGGGTCGGGATGAGGTTGAAGGCCTGGAAGATGAACCCGATGCGGTCGCGGCGCAGCGCGGTGAGCTTGCGCTGCGAGAGCGAGCCGATGTCGAGGCCGTCGACGACGACCTGCCCGGCCGTCGGGGAGTCGAGCCCGGCGAGGCAGTGCATGAGGGTCGACTTGCCGGAGCCCGAGGGCCCCATGATCGCGGTGAGCTCACCGCGGGCGACGTCGACGTCGACGCCGGCGAGCGCGTGGACCACGGTCTCGCCGCGGCCGTAGGTCTTCACGAGGCCGCGTGCGTGGGCGATCGTGCTGGTCATGAGGGTGGGCCTTCCTGGCAGAGCATGGGCTGTCATGGCGATCCTTGTGGGACCGCGACCAGCCGCGCTATCAGGTGACCCCCTGAGTCGACCCTGAACTCGCAGGTCAGGGGGTGGGGGTGCCCTCAGGGTGCGATGTCTGCGCGTCGTCGCCGCCGCGGAGGATCGACGCCATGCGCTTGCCGCGGGCGAGCTCGTCGACGAGCTTGTCCATCCAGCGGATCTGCTGCATGAGGGGATCGGCGACGTCCTCGACCCGCACGCCGCAGACGACGCCGGTGATGAGGTCGGTGCGGGGGTTCATCCGGGGCGCCCGGGCGAAGAAGGCCGTGAGGTCGACCCGCTCGGTGACGGCGCGCTCGAGACCTGCGGCGTCGTAGCCGGTGAGCCAGGTGAGCACCTGGTCGAGCTCGGTTCGCGTCCGCCCCTTGCGCTCGACCTTGGTCACGTAGAGCGGATAGATGTCGGCGAACGGCGTCGTGAAGATCCGATGGCTCATGGCTCGACCCTCCCGATCGGGCGACGCGGGCCCGCGCACCCACCTCCGCCGAGGCTAGTCCGTGCGCCCGATCTCATGACGGAGCGCGTCGACGTAGTGCTGGACCCAGCCGTGGTGGCGCGCCGCCCACGACTGCCGCGCCGCCTCGATCGGACGTGCCGGGCGCTGCATCCGGGGCCCGTGGAGCGCGGGCTCGTCGTCGGGCCCGTACCCGACCCATGCGACGTCGTCGTGGGCGCGGACGACGTGCTCGCCGATCGCGACGGCGACGGCGTCGAGGACGGGGCCGATGTCCCACCGCAGGTGGGCGGGCAGAGCGCTCCACGCCGAGCGGTAGAGGTCGGCGAGCTCGGAGATCGACATGAGGTCGTGGACGTCGGTCCCGGACCGTTCGAGGAGGAGGCGCGCCGCCGCGATGCGTGCCCGGCCGACGGCGCCGAGCGGGGCGACGTCGCCGTCGGCCTCCTGCGGGCCCAGGTCGACGGGCCCGGCCGGAGGGCGGTCGCGCCCGACCGTGACCTCGGGGATCGTCTCTCCGAGGAGGGCCGTCGCGTCGCCGTGGTCGCGCCGGGAGCGGGGGGAGAGGGGCCAGCGTCGTCGTTTCCGGGCAGGTCGATCTCCTGGTCCCCCTGCGGATGTCATGGTCGACTATCACCCGCTCATGCGGCGCCCCGCGCCCGCTCCTGCATCAATCCCCTGATCGGAGCAGGGAGCATCCGGACGAGGCAGGGCGATCCCGGCATTGTCGACCACGGGGGATCGTGGTGTGATCGAGGAGACCCAGCCGGACGACCCAAGGAGCACCCATGCCCACCCGCACCGCACGCACCGCCTGGAATGGGACCCTCGAGGACGGGGCCGGGCAGGTCGAGCTCACGAGCTCGGGCCTGTCGACCTTCGACGTGTCCTTCCCGCGGCGGGCCGCCGACGACGCCGAGGGTGTGACGAGCCCCGAGGAGCTCATCGCCGCCGCGCACTCCGCATGCTTCGCGATGCAGCTGTCCGCCGTCATCGCCGAGCACGGCGGCACACCCGTCGCGCTCGAGGTGTCCGCGGACGTCTCGCTCGGCCCGCACCCCGAGGCAGGCTTCCGGCTCACGGGCATCGCCCTCACGGTCCGCGGCGAGGTCGAGGGGCTCGACGAGACCGCCTTCGTCGCTGCGGCGAACGCCGCCAAGGAGACGTGCCCGGTCTCGCGTGCGCTCACGGGCGTCGAGATCACGCTCGACGCGGGACTCCTCACCGCGGACTGACCGCGCAGGTGGGCGGGGCCGTCGTGCCCCGTCCACGTGGGACCCCGGGCCCGCGGGCGCGTCGTCGTCGGTGGCAGGATCAGGGGGTGCCCACCGCAACCGCCACCGAGGAGCTCGCCCACGCGCTGCGCGCGACCGTCGAGGGCGAGGTCGACACGTCCTCCCGGCGTCGCGCCGAGTACTCGACCGACGCCTCCAACTATCGCGTCGTCCCCGAGGTCGTCGTCTTCCCACGGTCGACCGACGACGTCCTCGCGACGCTCGCGGTCGCGCGGGAGCACGGCTCACCCGTGACCTCGCGGGGCGGCGGGACGTCGGTCGCGGGCAACGCCGTCGGCCCGGGCGTCGTCCTGGAGTTCTCCCGTCACCTGCACACGATCGGTGAGATCGACGCCGAGGCCGCGACGGCGTGGGTCGAGCCCGGCGTCGTCATGGCGTCCCTCCAGCGGGCGGCGGCGCCCTTCGGGCTCCGCTTCGGCCCCGATCCGTCGACGCAGGCCCGGGCCACCCTGGGCGGCATGATCGGCAACAACGCGTGCGGTCCGCGCGCCGTCGCCTACGGGCGGACGGCCGACAACGTGCTCGAGCTCGACGTCGTCGACGGCACCGGGCGGCGCTTCACGGCGGGTGCCGGCGCGGGCGCCCTCGACGTCGTGCCCGGCCTCGACGGGCTGGTGCGGGCCAACCTCGAGACGCTCCGTACGGAGCTCGGCCGCTTCGGGCGGCAGGTCTCGGGGTACTCGCTCGAGCACCTGCTGCCGGAGCGGGGCACCGACCTCGCCAAGGCGCTCACGGGCACCGAGGGCACCGTTGTGACGATGCTCGGGGCGCGGGTGCGCCTCGTCCCCGTCGCCGCCGCGCCTGTGCTCGTCGTCCTCGGCTACCCGGACATGCCGACGGCAGCCGACGCCGTCCCTGCGCTGCTGGCCCACGCCCCGCTCGCGATCGAGGGGATGGACGCGCGGCTCATCGACGTCGTCCGCGCCGTCAAGGGACCGGCCGCGGTGCCGCCGCTGCCCGAGGGCGCCGGCTGGCTCATGGTCGAGGTCGGCGGCGCCGACGTCGAGGAGGCCCTCGCCCGGGCGCGCGCCCTCGCGGCCGACTCGGGCACCCGGGCCGTCGGCGTCTTCCCTCCGGGGCCCGAGGCGCGTGCGATGTGGCGG
>JAFABT010000102.1 GCA_023425905.1 Actinomycetes bacterium
TCGTACGGGCGTGACGCGCCAGCAGGGTCGTCGTTCCGGGTCGACAGGGTGCGGGAGGCCGCGAAGGCGGCGACGGGCATCGGGTGGATCGAGGCCTCGGTCCCGCCCGCGACGACGACGTCGGCGCGGCCGCTACGGATCATCTCGATCCCGTAGCCGATCGCCTCGGCCCCGGACGCGCACGCCGAGACGAGGGCGTGCGCACCCGCCTGGGCGCCCAGCTCGAGCTCGACGTAGGCAGAGGGGGAGTTGGGCATGAGCATCGGGACCGTCATGGGGAGGACGCGTCGGGCGCCCTTCTCCTTGAGGGTGTCCCAGGCGTCGAGGGTGGTCCAGATGCCGCCGATCCCGGAGGACACGACGACGCCGAGCCGGGTCGGGTCGATCTCAGGCGTACCAGCGTCGGCCCAGGCCTCACGGGTCGCGATCATCGCGTACTGGGCCGACGGGTCCATGCGCTTGATCTCGGGCCGAGGCATGACCTCCTCGGGGGCGACCTTGATCTGCGCGGCGAAGTTCACGGCGATGCCGTACTTCTCTGCCCAGTCGTTGTCCATGGTGCGGGCGCCGGACTTCCCGGCGAGGGCGGCCTGCCACGTGCTGGCGACGTCCCCACCGAGCGGGGTCGTGGCGCCGAGGCCGGTGACGACGACGTCGGTCGTGCTGCTCATGGGGAACTCCTGGGTCGGACGGACGGGCTGGTCAGGTCGGGCGTCGTACGGACGACGCCCGACCTGTGGGACGCGAGGCGCCAGGGTGCCGGTCGGGGTCGTCGTGCGACGCCCCCGCCGCGGTTCCGGGCTCGGTCAGGCCTGGGCGCCGGAGATGAAGGTGACGACGTCGCCGACGGTCGCGAGGTTCTTGACCTCGTCGTCGGGGATGCGCACGGAGAACTTCTCCTCGGCGAGCGTGACGATCGTCATGATCGACAGGGAGTCGATGTCGAGGTCGTCGGTGAAGGACTTGTCCAGCTGGACCGAGTCGGCGGGCAGGCCCGTCTCCTCGCTGATGATCTCGGCGAGGCCGGAGAGGATCTCGGAGTCGGTGAACGCCATGGGGTGTGTCTCCTTGTGATGGGTGATCGGCCGCTCGAGTGAGGGAGCCGTGGGGTGTGCGTCGTGATTCTTGCAGGATGTGTGGTGCGTCGAGGTCGATGCTCAGGGCAGGACGACGACCTGGGCCGCGTACACGAGGCCAGCGCCGAAGCCGATCTGGAGGCTCAGGTCCCCGCTCTTGGCCTGCCCCTCGGCGAGCAGGCGATCGGTCGCGAGCGGGATCGATGCCGCGGAGGTGTTGCCCGTGTCTGCGACGTCCCTGCCGATGACGACCGAGTCGGGCAGGTGGAGCAGCTTGGCCATCTGGTCGATGATCCGCATGTTCGCCTGGTGCGGGACGAAGACGTCGAGCTGGTCGGGGGTGACGCCGGCCGCCTCCATCGCCTGCTTGGCGACGGGGATCATCTGCCAGACGGCCCACTTGAAGACGCTTGCGCCCTCCTGGCGCAGGGTGGGCCAGCCGAGCTCCGCCGACTCACGCCACGAGTGCGTCTGGCCGATGAGCTCGGCCTTGGAGCCGTCCGAGCCCCACACCGTCGGGCCGATGCCGGGCGTGTCTGACGGGCCGACCACGGCTGCGCCTGCGCCGTCGCCGAGGAGGAAGGAGATGGACCGGTCGGTCGGGTCGATGAAGTCGCTCATCTTCTCTGCACCGATGACGAGGACGTGGCGGGCGCTTCCGGCGCGGACGAGGGCGTCAGCCTGGGCGATGCCGTAGCAGTAGCCGGCGCACGCCGCGGAGATGTCGTACGCGGCAGCGGGGGTGATGCCGAGCCGGTCCGCGACGACGGCCGCGGCCGCAGGCGTCTGGTGGAAGTAGGTGACGGTCGACAGCAACACGGCGTCGATCTCGCTCCGGTCGATGCCGGCGGCCACGATGGCCTTCTCTGCGGCCTCGACGGACAGGTCGATGACGTCGACGTCGGCGCCGGCGCGGCGCCGGGTGATGATGCCCGTGCGCTGCCGGATCCACTCGTCGGAGGAGTCGATCGGGCCGACGATGTCGTCGTTGGGGACGACGAGGTCGCCGCGGGCGCCCCCGATCCCGAGGATGCGCGAGAAGGCGGGGCCGGAGGCCTGCTTGAGCGTCGGTCGGGTCACGCGGCGTTCTCCTTGAGGTGACGGGTGACGAGCTCGACGGCTGCATCGAGGTCGGCGGGTGACTTCACGGCGACGGTCTCGACGCCGGGCAGGGTGCGACGGGCGAGCCCGGTGAGCACGCCGCCCGGGGCGAGCTCGATCAAGCCCGTGACGCCCAGCGCGGCGAGCGTCTCCTGGCACAGGTCCCAGCGCACCGGGGCGACGATCTGGGCGACGATGCGCTCGAGGACGTCCGTCGCGCGACCGTGGCCGTGGTCGCCCGCCCGCTGGTCGTGCGATGTCGCGACGGCGGCATAGCTCTGGCCGTCCGCGTTGGACAGCAGCGTCGTCGCGGGGTCGGCGGCGGGCCAGGACGCCGCGACGGGGGCGAGCTCGGCGCGCGCCGGCTCCATGAACGAGGTGTGGAACGCCCCCGCGACCTGGAGCGGGATCACCCGCGCGCGGGCTGGCGGGTTGCCGGCCAGGGCCTCGAGGCCCTCGAGCGCTCCGGCCGCGACGACCTGGCCGGGGCTGTTGACGTTGGCGGGGGAGAGCCCCGCGGCCTCGATCGAGGCGAGGACCTCGTCCGGGTCGCCGCCGACGACGGCGCACATCCCTGTCGGGGTGAGTGCGGCAGCGTGGGCCATCGCAGCCGCGCGCCGGGTGACGAGTCCGACGGCTGCGACGTCCGTGAGCACCCCTGCCGCTGCGGCCGCAGCGAGCTCGCCGACCGAGTGCCCTGCGGCGACGTCGGCGAACGGGGCGGCTGGATGCGATCGGCCGAGGGCGTCCTCGAGGCTGCGCAGGGCGAGCAGTGACGTCGCGACGATGAGCGGCTGCGCGACGGCGGTGTCGCGGATCGTGTCCGCGTTGGACGTCGTGCCGTGCGCGACGAGGTCGACGGCCGCGGCCTCGCTCAGCGCGGCAAGGCGCTCGGAGGCGTGCGGGAGGTCGAGCCAGGGGGAGAGCATGCCGGGGGACTGTGCACCCTGGCCGGGACAGACGATCGCTAGCACCCGTCAACTCTCCCCTGGTCGCGCCTGGCTGTCGGACGACGGCGCGCACCAAGGCGACCGGTCAACATTGTATGAACCCTACAACTCGCCGGATCGACTGACGCCACCCGCGGCGTCCTCGAGGCGGCCGAGCGCGAGCGCGGTCTGCAGGACGAAGGCTTCGCGGGGGGTGAGCGGGTCCCATCCCGTGAGGTCGGACACCTTGCGCAATCGGTAGCGCACGGTGTTGGGGTGGACGTAGAGCGCGCGCGCCGCCGCTTCCAGCGAACGCCCGGAGCCGAGGTAGGACGAGAGCGTCTCGAGCAGCGATCCCGCTGCGCGTCGCAACGGGTGGTAGACCTGCTCGACGAGGCTCGTCCGCGCGGTCGCGTCGCCCACGAG
>JAFABT010000117.1 GCA_023425905.1 Actinomycetes bacterium
AGGAGGGCCGGTCGGGATCACCACCCGACCGGCCCTCCTCGTGTGCGGTGCTCCCGCCTGGCGTCTCAGCGCTGCAGCTCGGGGATCGCCTCAAGGTAGGACGTGACGTTCCGTCGCGTCTCGGCGAGCGAGTCGCCGCCGAACTTCTCGAGGACCGCGACGGCGAGCTCGAGCGCGACCATGGCCTCCGCGACGACGGCGGCCGGAGCGACCGCGCAGACGTCGGAGCGCTGGTGCTGGGCCTTGCTCACGTCGCCCGTCGACGTGTCGATCGTGTCGAGCGCCTTGGGCACGGTCGAGATCGGCTTCATCGCTGCCCGCACGCGCAGCACCTCGCCGTTCGACATGCCGCCCTCGAGGCCGCCGGCGCGGTTCGTCCGGCGGCGCACCCGCCCATCCTCACCACGCTCGATCTCGTCGTGCGCCTGCGTGCCGCGCCGGGTCGCGGTGCGGAAGCCGTCGCCGACCTCCACGCCCTTGATCGCCTGGATCCCCATGAGCGCGGCGGCGAGGCGCGCGTCAAGGCGCCGGTCCGCGTGGACGTACGAGCCGAGACCGCTCGGGACGCCGTAGGCGAGCACCTCGACGACTCCCCCGAGGGTGTCCCCCGCCGCCTGGCAGTCGTCGATCTCCGCGACCATCGCGGCGGACGTCGGGCCGTCGAAGCAGCGCACAAGGTCCGCGTCGAGCGCAGCGACGTCGTCCGGACCAGGCATCTCCGCGTCATCGGGCACCGCGACGGGACCGATCGCGACGACGTGCGAGACGAGCCGGATCCCGGCCGCCTGCTCGAGGAAGCGCGCGGCGACGGCGCCGAGCGCGACACGCGTGGCCGTCTCCCGCGCGGATGCACGCTCGAGCACCGGGCGGGCGTCGTCGAAGCCGTACTTGCGCATGCCCACGAGGTCCGCGTGCCCAGGCCGCGGCCGGGTGAGCGGGCGATTGCGGGCGATCTCGCGCTCGTCGCCCGTGCCGGCGTCGATGAGCAGCGCCTCGGGCGGTACGGGGTCCGCAGACATGACGTCGACCCACTTGGGCCACTCGGAGTTCGCGATCTCGATTGCGAGCGGCCCGCCCTGGCTCACGCCGTGCCGGAGCCCGGCGAGCACCCGGACCTCGTCCTGCTCGAACTTCTGGCGCGACCCACGGCCGTATCCGAGCCGGCGGCGCGCGAGCGCGTCGCGGATGTCCTGCGACGTCACCTCGACTCCGGCCGGCAGCCCTTCGACGATGCCCACGAGTGCGGGGCCGTGCGACTCACCTGAGGTCAACCAACGCAGCATGCGCACATCCTCCCAGACGGGCGGGTGGGGCGGCGCCGCCGCCCAGTCTACGAAACCGCCCGGGCAGGGCCTGAGCCCCGCCCGGGCGGCGGTCGTGCGTGTGCGAGGGTCACGTCTACTTCTTGATGACCACCGGGTCGTAGACATTGCGCGAGCCCTTGGGAAGGTCGCCCGGCTTGATCGGGACCACTGGCTCGTCGAGCCTCGGCGTGAGCTTGTCCTCGAGGACGAAGATGAGACCCGAGTAGGCCAGCTCGACGTCGCCGAGCGCGGTGTCAGGGCGACCGCCAGTCGCGTCCCGCTTCTCCTGGAAGAGGATCTGCAGCCCGTTCGCGACGAAGAGCCGGTCCAGGCCCGTCTGCAGGTCGCCGACGAACCGCTCGGCGTCCTTGGGATCGCCAACGACGGAGAACCCGATCGGAACTGCGACGAGGCCCTGGAACCGCAGGTCGGGCAGCGCGAGCCGCTCCTCGGCCGTCTTGCTCGTCGGCGTCGGGCTCGGCGTCGGCGACGGCGAGGGCTTGTCGTCCTTCTTCTTGTCGTCCTCGTCCGTCGCAGGGGCGACCGGAGGCGGCGTGTACGTAGGCACGACGTCGACGGCGCCGCTGCCGACGGACGCCGTGATGACGAGGTCGTACTTCTCGGCACGCTTGGCGACCTCCGCGTACAGCGCGTCGAGCTGCAGCTCGGTCGGGAGCATGACGCGCACCGCGGCGAGCTCTGCCTTGTACTCGTCGATCCGCTCGAAGTCCTTGCGGAGCTTGGCCACCTGCAGGCTCGTGAGCTCGTTGCGCTGCTCTTGCGCCTCCGCGTCAGAGTTGATCGTCGCGGCCTCGTCGAACTTCGGGCCCGCCGCGAGGAACCACACGGCGACTGACAGCAGCAGGCTCATGATCACCGCGCCGGCGATCCATGTCGTGGACTTGGCGTTCATCAGCCCTCTTCTCCTTCGACCGGGACGGATGCAAAGCGCTTGGCCCATGCCTGCTCGGTGAACTGCACCGAGCCGTTGACGACGTAGTAGCGGTCGTCGTCGGCCTCGGCGACGGTCGAGTCAGCGATGAACGTGTCAGCGAACCCGGGCACCGAGTTGAACGCCGTGATGAGCTTGGCGATGTCCGGCGGGGTCTTCGCGCGGAGCACGAACACGGCCGAGCCGGCGCGCCCGCCGTAGAGCGATGTCCCCGACGCCTCCGGCGGCTGGATCGGCGAGGCACCCGTGATCGTCAGCGAGTCGACGCTCACGTCCTTGGGCAGCACGGCGTTGATGGCCTTGAGGTACGGCTCCCAGAGGATCTCCGTGCTCGTACCGAAGACGAGCGCGTTCTTCGCGTTCGCCAGCTCACCGAGCACGATCGGCACCTCGGCGTACTTCGCCTGCTCGACCGCGAGGCGTCTCGTCTCGTCCTGCGCGTCGGCGAGCCGCTGGTCGGCGTCGGCCTTCTGCATGAAGGCGAGCGCGTAGACCGCGGCGAGGACGACGACGACGACGACGCCGTAGATCGCGAGCCACCGGCCGACGACCTTGAGGCCGCGCGCGGCCCGCACCGACGGCGGCAGCAGGTTGACCTGCGGCATGCCCTGGCCGTCGAGCGGCCCGGACTGGGAGCGAGAACGTGACGGGCTCATGCGGCCACCCCGTATGCAAGGCCCACCGCGACGGTGAGCAACGACTCGTACCCGCTGAGCGAGCCGCGGTCGACGGTCTTGCCGACCCGCACGCTCGAGATCGGGTCGCCGAGCGAGACCGGAAGGCGCGTCACGCTCGACAGGTACTGGCCCAGGCCCGGAAGGTGCGCGCCCCCGCCGGTGAGCACGACGACGTCCACGCCAGAGCCCGGGTGGTTGGAGGTGTAGAACGACAGCGTGTTCCGCACGGCCTCGACGAGGCTGTTCGTCGTCGCCATGACGGCGTCGGCGGCGGACTCGTAGCCGGGCGCCGCCTGGAAGCCGACGCCGAGGTCGCGCTTGACCTGCTCCGCCTCGGCATGGGCGAGCTGCATCGTCGAGGCGACCGCCTCCGTCGTGTCCTGACCGCCCGCACGCAGCAGCCGGACGAGGCGCGGCACCCCGCCCGTCGCGATCACGACGTTCGTCGTCCGCGCGCCGATGTCGACGATCGCGACCGTGCGCTGCAGCAGGTCGCCCCGGGCGAGCGCCCGGACGAGCGCGAAGGAGTTGAGGTCGACCATCGTCGGGAGCAGGCCCGCACCCTCGGCCGCGAGGACGTTCGTCGTCACGGAGTCGAGCGGCGCGGCGACGAGCATGCCGACGACCGTGCGGCCGTTCTCGCCGTCGTACTCACCGGTCGGGTAGTAGTCGAGCAGCGCGTCGCTCACCTGCATCGGGAGCATCTCGCTCACCTGGTACTTGAGCGACGCCCGCAGCTGGGCCATGGGCATGCTCGGCAGCTCGAGATCACGCACGACGATGCGGGGGTTGCCCACGCCCGTGACGACCTCGCGGGTGTCGAACTTGCCCGTCGTCCACAGGGTCCGCAGCGCGGAGCCCACAGCATCCTGATCGGCGACCTCGCCGTCTCGGACCGCCCCGTGCGGCAACGGTACGTGCGCGACGCGGGTGAGCGTCGGCTGGCTCGTCGCCGAGGGTCCGCCGCTGCCGAACTCGAGCTGAGCGGCGCGAACTCCTGTCGTCCCGATGTCGAGTCCGACAACTCGAGTGCCTGCCACGCGGTCTCCTCAACGTTCGTCGCCCCGAGCGGGGCGGTGACTACTCACACCTCATCGGGCGCTGACCCGCCGTTCTTGAGCAGTCCGATCCTTTTGCCCTGAATCGCGTCGACCTACAGGCCCATGACGCTCAGATAGGCCTGCCAGATGCGCTCTCCGGCGGTGATGCCGACCCAGGCGCCAAGGAACATCCAGGGCCCGAACGGCACCTTGCTCGCCCGCGTCGCGCGACCCGTGACGATGAGCGCGATGGAGAACAGGCCCCCGACGAGGAACGCCGCGAAGAACCCGATCGCCACGGCCGCCCAGCCGTACCAGCCGAGGACGAGCCCGAGCACGCCGGCGAGCTTGACGTCGCCGAGACCCATCCCCTTGGGGTACGCGAGCACCATGAGCGCGTAGGCCACGAACATCGCGAGGCCGCCCAGCCCGGCGCCGAGAAGCCGGCCCCACGAGGCGTCCGATCCTGGCGACCATGCCGCGAGGGCGAGCAGCGCCGCGACGACGACGTAGGACGGCAGCACGATCGCGTCAGGCAGCCGACGGTGATCGAGGTCGATCAGCGTGAGCGCGACCGTCACGGCCGCGAGATAGAGCAGCGCCGGGAGCACCCAGGAGGCACCCGCCCACCACGTCACCGCCGCGAAGGCGAGACCGGTTCCCGCCTCGACGAGCGGGTAGCGCGAGGACACCGGGGCGCGGCAGTCACGGCAGCGACCGCGCAGCACGAACCACGACACGACCGGCACGTTGTCCCACGGACGAATGTGGGCCCCGCAGCCCGGGCACGCGCTGGGCGGCGAGACGATCGACTCACCGCGCGGCACCCGCCAGATGACGACGTTGAGGAACGAGCCGATGAGCAGGCCGAAGACGCCCGCGAGGATCACGGGGGCCCAGCCGGGGACGTCCATCACGGGCCCGTCGAGCCGATCTCACGCTTGTAGACGACCTGGACCTCCATGCCCGCGCCCGCGACGGGCATCTCGGGGAAGAGGTCGACGCCCGGGATGCCGACGCCGCGGAAGGTCACGTTGAGGTTGTTCTGCAGCTTGACCGACTTGCCGTAGACCTGGCCGTGCAGGCTCACGTTGTTCGACACGGACACGTCGCACGGGGAGTACAGGAACGTGTTGACCGTCGGACCGCCGAAGTTCACGGTCGAGTTCACCTCGATCTTGCCCGCGGTGCCCGAGCACTCGGCGACGCCGTTCGGGTTCGTGTCGGGCACGATGAGCCAGAGCGTGTACGGGTTACCGTCCGCGCTCACGACGTTGACCGTGTTCGTGATGTTGAACGACCGGGCGAAGATCACGAGGTCCCCGCGCAGTCGCAGCGTCGCGTCCTGGATGCGGAAGCCGTTCGTGCACGCGCGGGCGTCGATGATCGTCTTGCCGTTGGGGCTGCGCACCGGTCCGTTCATCGACCAGTTCGGGCGGGAGATCTGCGTGCCGCACGGATCGCCGCTGCGGAAGGGCACCCACGGCTGCGCGCCATTGTTCTCGGCTTCACCCTTGAGCCACTGGGCGAAGGACGTGGCGGTCGAGTACCCGGCCCAGTCGCCGGGCGCGTAGGTGACCTCGGGGAGCGGGACCTTCGTGATCTGAGAGGGCGGCGCCCACCCCGGAGTGACGGTGCCGCCGACGATCCCGGTCATGCCGCCGCCGGTCGAGTTCGAGATGCTCCCCGACGCCGTGAGGTTGCCGTCGACGCGCGCCTGGGTGCCGTTCATCGTCGCGTTGCCCGAGTAGACGTAGCCGTCGCCCTGGATGCGGCCCTGGTGCATCGTGAGGTTGCCCTTGACGCGGACGTCCTTCTCGACGGTGCAGTTGTTCGACATCGCGAGCCTGCCGTCGGCGACGAAGAGCCGCCCCTTGATCGACACGTTGCTGTTGCAGTCGACGTCGCCTCCGTCGATCCACACATCGGCGTCCGAGTCGGGCTCGTCGTCGCTCAGCGTGAAGTTGTTCGTGATCGTCCCGATCGCGTACGAGGAGAAGATCGCCGCACCGGCTCCCGGCTCCGTGAGCGGGTCGAGGAGCACCTTCGCCTGGACCGTCCGCGTCGGGTCGATGCCGTCGCCCGCGAGCTCTCCGCTGCCCGCGGTCGCGGTGATGACCGCGGAGGCGGGAGTCGCCGCGAGCACGCCGTCCGCGCAGGCGATCGCATTGTTCGCGTCGTCGTAGTAGGTGATCGTCGCGCTCACGACCGTCTCGTTCACCGCCGAGGAGACGAGCTTCGTGCCGCTCGCAGGCCACGTGCACGGGGTCTGCGTCTCGAGCACCCCGTAGAGGTGGTCGACCGCGCCCTCCGCGCCGTGCACCTGCACCGTGCGGGCCCGGTCGCGCCCGGCGTCGTTCGTCACGATGACGGCTTGAGCGACGACGACGGCCGTGAGCATCATCCCGATGATCGCGACCGACACGGCAGCGACGAGCGCGCTTCCCTCATCGCTCGCGAGCAACGCTCGACGGATCCTGTTCATGGTCATCACTTCTTCCTCGCGCACTACGGGGACGGGACGTTCGCGCAACGGTCGGACGGGTAGCCGAACACGGTGTTCCGGCCGGTGAGCACCGACGAGATCGTCGAGGCGTTGGAACGGTCGAGGGCCTGAGAGTCCTTGACCCAGAGCGAGACCCGCACCGACTGCGCGGCCGACGAGCCCGCCGACGCGGTTCGCTCGAAGGGGCGCGCAGCGGACGGGTTCGACGCGCGCTGGTCGACGATGCCGCGCGCGACTGCCTGCCAGCCCTCGACGAGGCCCGTGCTCGCCCACGCGGGGTCCCACGACCGGTACTGCAGCTCGCCCTGGTCGACGCCGTCGGTGAAGATCACGCGCCACTGCGCGCACTCGAAGACGCCGTCGGCCTGGGTGTAGACGCGCAGCGAGTAGCCGGGTTCGACGCCTGAGTCCCCCACCGTCTCCGCCAACGGGTCCGAGATGACGTTGCCGGAGCGCACCTGGCGGTCGATCTGCATGAGGCCGATCCGCAGCTGCTCCGTCTGACGCACGCGTCCAAGGTTGTCCGCGGTCTGCTGGGTCACGGTGATGAGGATCGTGAACACGACCGCGAGCAACCCGGTCATGATCGACATCGCGACGATGAGCTCGACGAGCGTGTAGCCGCCGTCGCGCTCGTCACGCTCGTCGCTCGCCGACACGTCCTCGGCCATGGTGATCTCCTCACGCATCGGGCGCCGCCTGGTACTTCGCGCTCGCCCGGATCGCCCCGAGGTCGAATCCGACGACGACGACGTGGGCGTCCGTGCCCTGGACGATCGTGTAGGTGAGCGACACGGTGACCGACGGCTGCTCGATCGTCACCCCGCACGGTGCGGTGCTGCACGCAGGATCCGATCCCGTCCGCGTCGTCGCCGAGGGCCGCACCTCGACCTTGCCCTCCGCGAACACGGTGCGCCCGCCGACGGTCTTGACGACCTGCGGGATGGTCACCGAGGTGCCTGAGCCTGCCGGTGAAAGGTTGACGGTCGCCATGGTCGTGCCGTTCCACACCTGGAGGCTCCCCGAGCGCGAGAAGGCCGGCGGGACGGCGATCTTGCCGACGCCGTGCTCGGTCCGCACCGAGTCCGCGTACCCCGTGAGCTGGACGAGCTGCGTGGGCCCGCTGCCGCCGGCAGGCAAGGACCATCCGCCCGACGCCATCGTCATCGAGGCGAGCGCACGGCTCGCGCCCGCGGAGACGCACCCGGCGTCGGCGATCGTCGTGCACCCCACCGCCGCGCTCGTCGAGGCGGCCGTCGGGAACCGTGCCGTCCACGCGTCGCGCGTCGAGGCGCCCGTCGTCGTGATGAGCGGGAAGGTCGCGCCCGGGATCGTGAGGGACGCCGACATGCCGGCCTCGGACCCGACGGTTCCCTGCGAGCACGGCTGGTCGACCGGGACGCCGGTACGGCAGCTGCCGCCGGCCTTCGCCCGTGCCGCGCCCGACAACGACGACGGCGGGTTGAGCAGGATCGAGTGCTCGGTGCCGCTGATGAGCCGCGAGCCCGTCGTCCCGGTGTTCGCCGGGACGTCGGCAGGGTTGGGCGGGGCAGCACCTGCGGCGCCGACATCGGAGGAGGCCGAGTTCACGGCCTGGCCGCGACCCTGCTCCGCGTTGCCGGTGTCCGTCGTGAGCGCGCTACCGGCGGCGGTGACCCGCGAGCCTGCGATCGAGGCCTGGAACGAGGTCATCGTCGCCGCCGACTCCGACGTCGACATCTGCGCCATGACGACGTCTGAGCCGGGCAGGACCGTCGAGGCCTGCGGGGCGGCCTCGGGCGAGCCGGGGGCCGCGGACAGGTCGAGCTCGAACCCCGCGAGGGTGAGCGTCGGGCTGCGTGCGCCGGCGTCCGCGTCGAGCATCGCCTGGCAGGCGCCGAGGAAGGGCGTCTCGGCGGCCTCGCCGCAGCCGCCGCTCGGGGCGTACGCCGACGAGCGGACGAGCACGTGCCGCTCGACGTCGGTGTTGCGCGGCGTCCACGTGACGATGACCGTGAGGTTGACGACGCCCGTGGGCATCGAGCTCTCGCGCGACACGTAGGACCGGGCCGTGAAGACGGTGTCGGGGATGGCAGGGTCCGTCACGAGGGTGACGTTCGACCCGCTGAGGTCGTAGAGCGGCGGCGCTGCCGGGACCTGCGCACCGGTGGGCGCGTTCGCGATGTCCATCGACGTGATGATCATGCCCTCGTCGATGGCGCTGTCGAAGGCCGGCTTGAGCACACCACCCGGGGCGAAGGGGTCGGGACCCGCGCTCGAGTACGCGTCATCGTTGCCACGCAGGATCGTGGCCCAGGGCAGGGCGCGCAGCTCCTCCATGACCTCGTTCGCGACCGCAGTGCCCTGCTGGCGCTGCTTCGCGTGGACCGTCGTCACGAGAGCGGAGGTCTGCACGGCGATGAGGACGACGAGGACGCCCGTGATGATCATCATCGCGATGAGGAGCTCGACGAGGCTGAAGCCGTCCTCGGCGCCATTGCCGTCGCGGAGCGCACGTAGACGTGCCCGCATCTGACTGCTCCCTTCACCGCTCATCGACGTCACGGTACTGCGTCGCCGTCCGGAATGTGCCACAAACACGCTGGTCAGAAGGGATATCTGGGACAGCGCGGTACGTGCCGCTGGGGCGGGAGGTCTTCACCTCCCGCCCCAGCGTCGTGCTCAGTTCACAGGTAGCGTGGCGCTACCGATCACGGGGCCTCTTCGAGACCGGCCGCAGCCGAGTACGTGAAGGTCTTCGTGTTGGACGAGAACGAGTTCGTCCCGGTGATCGTCCAGTCGGTCGCCGACGTGCACGCGACGGTCACGTTGACGTTGTCCGAGACGTTCGAGACGTCCGTGCCGGAGAGCGAGTACTTGTCCGCGCCCTGGGCGAACGTCGGGCACGCCGTGTTGTCGATGAACCAGGTGGCGTACTCCTTGCCGAGGGTCGACACGTCGGCCTTCGTCGCGGCGTCCTGCGCCTTGTCACGCTGGCTGAGGAACATCGGGACGGCGATGGCCGCGAGGATGCCGATGATGATGATGACGACGAGGAGCTCGACGAGGGTGAAGCCCTGGTCCTTCTCCTCCGTGGCCTTGCGCATACGAGCGATCACGGTGCTCTCCTTCGAGAAACATGGTCAATGTGGATGTCGAACTAAGGACCGACCCGAGGGCCGGCTGAGTGGTACACCGACCTCATCGGTCACGCCACACCCCGGCTTGAGGTCCACGTACGACTTCTTTTTTCGTATTCACCCGTCGCGTCCGAGATGTCCGTTCAGTCCGTTCACCTGCGACGACGCGCTGACGCGATTGCGCCCAACCGCGTCACTGCACAAGCTCGAACACAGAGAAGATCGGCATGTAGAGCGCGATGATCATGCCACCGACGATCGCGCCGATGAACACGATCATGAGCGGCTCGATGAGGCTCGTGAGCTGGCTCGCAGTCGCTTCGACCTCCTGGTCGTAGAAGTCAGCGACCTTCTCGAGCATCGTGTCGAGCGCACCGGTGTCCTCACCGACAGCCATCATCTGCACGACCATGGGCGGGAACACGGGGTGCTGCGCGAGCGGGCCCGACAGCGACTCACCCGTCCGGACCGACTCCTGGACGTCCTTGGCCGCTCGCTCGATGACGAGGTTGCCCGACGCCTGCCCAACGGTGTCGAGCGCCTGGAGGATCGGCACACCGGCGTGGATCATCGTGCCGAAGTTGCGGGTGAAGCGCGCCACCGCGATCTTGCGGAACAGGTCGCCGAACACCGGCAGCTTGAGCTTGAGCGGGTCGAGCTTCTCCCGCACCGAGAGGTCGTTCTTGTGCTTCGACCACCACCACATCCCGAGCCCGATGACCGCGATGAGCGGGAAGATGCCGATCTTCAGCCCGTCCGCCATGGCGACGAGGATGAGCGTCGGCACCGGCAGCTCGCCGCCGAGCGACGCGAACATGCCCTCGAAGACGGGGACGATGAACAGGAGCATGCCGACCGTCGCAAGGATCGCGATGATGAGCACGACGACGGGGTAGGTCATCGCGGACTTGATCTGCCCACGCAGCCGCACCTCGTTCTCGAAGTTCTCCGCGATCGAGACGAGCACCTTGTCGAGGAACCCGCCGATCTCCCCCGCCTTGACCATGTTGATCATGAGCGGAGGGAACACGAGCGGGTGCTTGCCGAGCGCCACCGACAGCGCGGTGCCGACCTCGACGTCGTTGCGCACCTGGGCGATGATCTTCTGCAGCGCAGCGTTCTCCGTCTGCTCCGCGAGGATGACGAGGGCGCGCAGCAGCGACAGCCCGGAGTCGATCATCGTCGCGAGCTGCCGCGACATGATCGCGACGTCCTTGAGCCCGATGCGGTCCGAGCCCGGCAGCTTGATCTCGGTCTTGAGGCCCGCCTTCGACACCTCGGAGATCGACACCGGCGCGAGCCCCATGCCCTTGAGGCGGCTCGCCACCGCAGCCTGGTTGGCCGCGTCGATCCGACCCTTGACGATCTTCCCCGAGCGGTCCCGGACCGCGTACTCGAACGTCTTGGTGGCTGCCATCAGGCGTCAGACCTTCCGTAGCTGTGCGACCCGCTGCCCCCGGAGCTGAAGCGCCCGGTCAGCCGGTTGAAGTCCTCGGCGTGGTGACACTTCTCCAGGCCGGTCTCGTAGGTGATCTTGCCGATCTTCACGAGGTCGGCGAGGTGCTGGTCCATCGTGTGCATGCCCTGCTGCGCGCCCGCCTGCATCGAGGAGTAGATCTGGTGCGTCTTGCCCTCCCGGACGAGGTTGCGGATCGCCGGGGTCGCGACGAGGACCTCGGTCGCGACGACGCGGCCCTGTCCGTCGGCCGTCTTGCACAGCGTCTGGCAGACGACGCCCTGGAGGGCGGCGGCGAGCTGCGTGCGAACCTGCGACTGCTGGTGGCTCGGGAAGACGTCGATGACGCGGTCGATCGTCTGCGCGGCGTCCTGCGTGTGAAGCGTCGCGAAGACGAGGTGGCCGGTCTCCGCGGCCGTGAGGGCCACAGAGATCGTCTCGAGGTCACGCATCTCGCCGACGAGGATGATGTCGGGGTCCTGCCGCAGCACGTGCTTGAGCGCGTTGCCGAAGGAGTGGGTGTCCTCCCCCACCTCGCGCTGGTTGACGATCGACTTCTTGTGCCGGTGGAGGAACTCGATCGGGTCCTCGACCGTCATGATGTGGTCCGATCGCGTCCGGTTGGCGAGGTCGACGATCGCGGCGAGCGTCGTCGACTTGCCCGACCCCGTGGGGCCCGTGACGAGAACGAGCCCGCGCGGCAGGTTCGCGAACCCACCGACGACGGGCGGGACACCGAGCTGCTCGAGGGGCTTGATCTCGTAGGGGATGACACGGAACGCGGCACCGATCGAGTCGCGCTGCTGGTAGAGGTTGACGCGGAACCGGGCCTGTCCCCGCACCGCGTACGCGAAGTCGAGCTCGAGCTCGGCCTCGTAGGTCTCGCGCTGCCGCTGGGTGAGCACCTGGTAGATGCTTCGTCGCAGCGACTCGCCCTGGATGGGGGGGAACGTGTCCGCGAGCGGACGCAGCGAGCCCGACACCCGCACCATCGGCGGAGCACCGGTCGTGAGGTGGAGGTCCGAGGCGCCCGACGCCACCATCGCGAGCAGGACCTCGTCGAGCGCGAGGTCGTCCTGCCCGACCTCCTGGCTCATCCCGACGCGGCCACCACGCTCGCCTGCGACCTGACGCGGCGGCGCCTGCCCGGGCTGCGGGCCCACGCCCGTCGCCGGAGGAAGACCGGCGGGCTGGGCGGGTGCCGCCTGCTGCGCGGGCATCGTCTGGGTCGGCGCGGGCCGGTACTGCCCTGGCTGCGCGCCGCCGGGCGCCTGCTGCCCGTACGG
>JAFABT010000158.1 GCA_023425905.1 Actinomycetes bacterium
GTGCCCGCGGCACCGGCGACCGCTGCGCACATCTCGTCGACGGCCGTCAGCGCCAGCTGCGTCGCGCCGAGCGCCAGAGCTCCCCCGAGCAGCGCCTTGCCGACTCCCACGACGGCGCGGGCCAGCCCGGCGCCCTCCCGGCGGAGGACTGAGCCAATCACCTGGGCGGCGAACAGTCCGACGACGAGGGGCAGCGTGACCGCCGCGACGACGCCGACGTTGGCCCGGAGCCAGTCGGCGGAGAGGTCCACGGCGGTGGACGAGTCGAGGAGGCGCAGCGCCATCTCGCCTAGGTGAGCGGCAGCGTTGGTGAAGGCACCCGCGATGCCGCCGAGGACGTAGTCCGAGGCCGCGGCCTGGGCCGATCCCGCGGCGTTCGAGACCAGGTCGCAGACCAAGACGATGGGCCCGACGCACGGGTCGAGCTCGGTGGCAACCACGTCAGACACCGGACCCGAGACCGGCGAAGAACCCGACGATCGCGTTCGCGGCTCCGATGAGCAGCGCCCCACCGGCCGAGACAACCACGCCGGACTTGCCGCCCGACGCGTACTGGTAGTTGCCCTGCTGGTGGGCCAGTGCCCACGCGATCACGGAGACCACAAGGCCGGCGACGCAGGCCACCAAGCCCCACGTCAGCAGGGCGCCGACGATCGACCGGACGACAGGCAGACCGGGCAGCCCGTCCTCGTTCGGGCTGATGCCGGGGTCGGCCGCTGCGAGCGACCACCGTGCGAGTCCAGACGCGACCATGGCAGACCTCCCGCCGTCGTGCGCGCCGGAGGCGGCGCGCTCACGTAGAGGTGTGCCGCGAGGACTACCAACGTGCGGGTCGATCGGCCGGCAAGATGATCGCGTGCCTGCGTCTTTCGCCGCTGGACTCTGCGGTTACCGGGGTCTGAACGGGAACCCGAACACCTCCGACAACAACGACGGGCAGTCAAAGGTGCTCGGCAGAGCACTCTTCGAGGAGCTCGGCGTTCCTCCGACTGCTACTGGTCCTGAGGACGCGGGAACCGAGCTGGAGAAGCGCATCGAGGCGGACTTCCGGCGCCTTCGGGGGGACCTGCGGGTGTCGCGGTCGACCTCCGCTGCGGAGTTCGAGCAGTACGAGCACCTTCTGGTCCTGAAGACGTTCCGGCAGGCGATCTCCGATGCACCCGCCGATGTGGACTCCTTGATCGGCGCACTTCGCGCGCTCCCCGCGAGCCGGGAGCGCGACACGGCCATGCGCCTTGCGAGCCGACTCGAGGGGCAGGTCGACAAGCAGCGGGCGGCCGTCACGGCTCTACTCCGGGACACACCAGAGGAGTCCCTCCTGAAGATCGACCTGACGGTCGCGACAGAGAGGTCAGCAGGAGCACCGCGACTTGAGGTCGCCCTGTCGGCCAAGTGGTCTCTGCGGACCGACCGTGCTCAGGATTGCGTCTCCCAGGGCTCGAAGCTCGTGTCGCAGCGGCGAGGTCGGATGCCCCACTTCGCCGTCATCACGATGGAGCCGCGTCCTGCGATGCTGCGGATCCTGGCGGACGGATCAGGCGCCGTGGACTGCGTGTATCACCTGGACCTCGGCGCGCTTGAGCGGGCAATTCGGCGGACCGCCCAGGGCGCTAGCGGACGAGGCTTGTCACCGCTCCGAACCTTCGAGCGGCTGCTCGCACAGCGGCGCCTTCGGGACTACGACGAGCTCCTCGATGAGGTGCGGAGGATCTGACTGTGGCCTGCCGTTCCGGCCGCGTTGTCACGCGGACCGAGAACCGCCGTCACTTCATCAAGGGCATGCGTCGGCTCGGTGTGCTCCCACAGTCGCAGCACCGTCCAGCCGAGGGCTGCTAGGTGCGCGGCGGTCGCCACGTCACGTTCGCGGTTCCTGTCGAGCTTGGCGATCCACCAGCCGTTGTTGGCCGTCGGCACCTGTCCGTGATCGGGACATCCATGCCAGAAGCAGCCGTCGATGAACACAGCGACCTTCGCGCGCGTGAAGGCGATGTCGATCGATCTTCGAGGCAGGCCGGGAACGGGGTAATTGACGCGGTAGCGGTAGCCCGCTGCATGCAGCAGGCGGCGCAGCGCCAGTTCCGGCCCGGTGTCCCGCCGGGGGTGCCTGCTCATCCGCGCAGAGACACCGGCCGAGCTCGGCACCGGGCGCTCGGTCATGTCAGGGCTTCGCGGACGACTCCGCGCGCTCGATCTGCTCGAAGACGTGGAGAGCGATGGCCTTGGCGAGCAACGGCGGAACCGCGTTTCCGATCTGCCTGGCGATCTCGGTCTTGGTGCCGTCGAACTCGAAGCTGTCGGGGAAGCTCTGGATGCGCGCAGCCTCGCGATGCGTGATGGGGCGGTGCTCCTGGGGGTGGAGGTAACGGCCCTTCTCCGGCTTGAAGAACTCGGTCCTGATCGTGACCGACGGGCGGTCCCACCAGAGCCGGCCCATCACATCCGTTGTACCTGTTGGCTTGTTGAGCCAGCAGTCCGGCGTGATGTCCGGCCGGTTCCTCTGGAGATCGAACCGATTCCCTCCCGGCGGGATGGCCCTGTAGCGCTCGATGGAGACGGGGCGCGGGTTACGCCGGAAGTGAAGATCCTGCCGATTGTGGTCATCGAGCCCGAGGTCGGTTGCCTCGGGCATCGGCTCAAGATCGCCGATGTGCTGCCGCACCGTCTCGTAGGGGACGGCCCCGCGGCTGTCCGGCCCGTGACTAGGCAGGGGGGGCCAAGGCAGCGTGTGACCGGGCTTCAGGTCTCCACCCGCGAGAACGGCGACGAAGATGCCCCGACGTCGCCGCTGCGGAACGCCGTAGTCGGCTGCGTTCAAGACGCCGAAGCCGTAGCTGTACTTCTTGAGGTGAGACTGGGTGTTCATGAGTTGGAGGAGCGTCTCGAACTGCGCCGAGCGCTGGAACTCGGGCACGTTCTCGATCACGAAGGCCTTCGGCTGTACCTGCCTCACCGCCCGCAGGTACTGCCGCCAGAGCTCGTTCATCTCGGCGCGGCTGGTGTCGTCGCGGTCGCGACCCAGGGGCGAGAAGCCCTGGCACGGAGGGCCGCCGATGATGACCTCAGCGGGCTCGAACTCCTCGAGGTCCTCGATGGGTCCGGCGTAGACGGGGGTCCCGAAGTTGCGCTTGAAGGTGCTGGCGGCCGCCTCGTCGATCTCGACGGCGAACGTCGAACGGAAGCCGACCCCGGCCAGCTCGAAGCCCAGCGACAATCCACCGGCACCCGCGAAGAGGTCCAAGGTGCGCAGTTCTCTCATCGTGGTCCTCCGTCGCCCGGTACACACAGCCGCCCGCCCGGACGGGCCGCGCACGTTGAGGGGAGTCAAGCAGCCGCCTCCGACACATCATCCACGTTCGGGGGTCGTCCTTGGCAGTGCGACGCGCTCTTGTGGGCACGCGGAGCCTCATGGGGGTTGTGGATCTCGCCCGATGGGATCCGTTGATCCGATTCAGTCCGTCTCGCCGAGCGCGCGGCTGCGTGGAACCCTCGGGGCCGCTGCCAACCACTCGTCCGGCTCGGCGAGTCGCCACGAGACGCCTTCCGCTTCGAAGGTCGACGGCCCCGGGGCTTCGGCCGGTGCCACGCGGGCCGAGACCCACTCGCCGCTCCTTGGCGCTGGGAGTCCGAGCGCCTGAGCGACGGCGACATCCCACTCGTAGTGGCCCAGCACGATGATGCCTTCACCGCCGAGGTACTTGGTCTCGCGCGCCATGCGGGCACGCCGCGGACCGTCCTTCTGCTGTGCGACGGTCAGGACCACGTCGCGGCGGATGATGCGGTGCTGCACCGACCGGAACAGCTCGTTGATGCGCTGCTGGCCGCTCCTCGGGGCGAATATGCGTTCCACGACGGCCGGTTGCAGGTGAAGGAGGAGGTTCTCCGGGAGCTCGCGGTCCCGCCAGAGCCACCTGACCCGCTCGTGCCCGGACTTCAGCATCTTCTTCTTGCGGTCCCGGTTACCGGCCCCGCGCCCGAGGTGGCGGGAGTCGACCCGCCAGAGCCCTGCGGACCACCGGCTGGCTTCGTCGTCCGCCCAGGTCAGCAGGACGAGGTGCCCGAGTGACTCCAGGGGGAGCTCCCACCCACCGAAGAACATCGAGTACTTGCAGTCGACCTCGTGACCCGCGACGCGGTAGTCCATCGCGACCCCGTCCTCGAGGTCGAACTCCTTGCCGAGGTTGATCTCGACGATGGTGCCGACGTGGGTCTTCTCCGTCTTCCGGAGGTCGGAGTAACGGAACCGCATTGTGCGAGGACCGTCGAGGACTTGGTCGAGAGACTCGCGGAGAACCGTCGCGAAGCGCTCGCCGTCCGGGTCCTGCCGGAGGAACCACTGCGCCACTTCCCGGAGGTCGCCGTCGTCCTCCGGTTCCGTGATCTCTTGGACGATGCGCTCGAGGTCGGGTTCGTCGGCCGCGGTTCCCTGCACATCGGGCAGATCGAAGAGCGACTCGCCCCCGCCGCTGCCTCGCATATCGGGAGCGTAGCGAGTGCACAGCCTTCGGTTGGCGCGCTTCGTCCACAAGGGCCGGCGGCGAAGCTCGCGCCAGCGCGGGGAGGCCACCACGATGGCCGCATGGATCAGCCGCGGTTCACCCTCGACGGGCACGACGCGACATGGCCCGCAGTGCGCCTCGGAGAGCCGTGGAACGGATTCGCGACGCCGGTCGTCACGCGGTCGACGCTGGCATCCCTCCTGGAGGCGACGGGGGACGGCCACCGGTGGGAGGGCGATACCGCGTTCGTCTGGCCGACCATCGATCTCGGTCCGGAGGACGAGCCGGACCCCGAGTCCGTCGACCGTCTGGAGCCCGACACCGAGGGGAACTACGACCTCGGCGCTCTGGGGTGGGTGTTCGTGGAGAGCTGATCAGCGGCGGGTGCCCACCCGGGTTCGATCGACGTTCACCGGCCTCCTGGTCCCCTCCTCGACCCCCAGTGCGGTCAGATTCTCGACGTACCGCGCACGGAGCCGGTCGGCCGCCATCGCATCGTCTGCTGACCCAGCTGCTTCGAGAGCGTCGTCGAGAAGGAGCTCCGAGCACGCGTCGACGTTCAGACCTCGAGTCGCAGCCTCGAGACCTCCTCGTGCGTCGCCGGCCTCGATCAGGAGGCGGCTGAGGACGTGGGCCGGCCCGACGACGCAGCTCGGCGTCCGGGACGAGCGATAGGGCGCCAGCGGCCACGACGCCGATACCCACCGGAAGGATGGGCGTCGCCGTCACGCCGACGAGGGCGAGCAGCGCGGCCATCACGAGGGGGAAGGCGAGACCGAGGACGGAGTAGCCGAGCTTGCGTGCTGCCAACGACTCGACCGTCTGCTCGGTCACCGCCAGCTCCGCCGCGAAGCGTCGCTGCCCGAAAGCCCTGATGACCCTCGGCAGCGCGCGGCCGCGCATCCGTGCGATCGCACCGGCCTCTCGGCTCGCGGATTCCTGGGCCGCCGAGCGATCGAGGCGGGCGAGGACGGCGGCATGGTCCGGTTGGGTGGGCACCAGTCCCGCGGCAATGACGGTGACGCCAGCCCCGACGAGCGCACCCGCCAGCAGGACCTCTGTCTCGTGTCGGGTTCAGTGGAGGCTTGCAAGTGACGCGTCGGCGGTCGCCGGCGCGTTGTTCTGACGGTAGTGGATGTCCTCGTGCTCGGCTGGCGGGACCAGTCCGATCTCGCCGTGGAGGCGTCGGTGGTTGAACCAGTCGATGTACTCAGCGACGGCGATCTCGAGGTCGTCGATGTTCTTCCAGAGCCCCTTGTTGCGGATCAGCTCCGCCTTGAACAGGGAGTTGAACGCTTCGGCGAGGGCGTTATCGTAGGAGTCGCCGGTGGACCCCACGGAGGCGACGGCGCCAGCTTCGGCGAGGCGCTGGGTGTAGCGAACAGCGACGTACTGAACACCCTTGTCGCTGTGATGGGTCAAGCCGGTGACGTCATGGCCGGCGCGCTGACGAGTCCAGAGGCCCATCTCCAACGCGTCCAGCGCCAGGTCGGTGCGCAGGCTCTTCGACAGCTGCCAGCCGACTACCCGCCGGGAGTAGACGTCGGTGACGAACGCGGCGTAGACCCATCCGGTGAACGTGCGGCAGTAGGTGATGTCCGCGACCCACAACTGGTTCGGTGCGGTCGCGGTGAAGTCCCGATAGACGAGGTCCGGGCGGGTGTCCGGGCCGGTGCCGGCGATGGTTGTCCGCGGGCCTTTGGTCCGGGAGATCCCGCGCAACCCCGCCGCGCGCATCAGGCGGTGAACGGTGCAGCGCGCGTCGCGATGACCTTGCCGGTTCTTGCCGGTTCATCTCGGCGTGCACCTTGTTCACGCCATAGACCTCGTAGTTGGCCGCGTGGACCTGCCTGATCGCCTCGGTCGTCGCCTTGTCCGTAACCGACCTCGCAGACGGTGGACGGGTCCGGTGCGCGTAGTACGTGCTCGGGGCGACCTGCAGTTCCCTGCAGATCGGCTCGACCCCGAACCGGTCCTTGTGATCGTCGATGTACTCCACGATCACCGTTGTGGGCGGTCGAGCTCCGCCGCGAAGAAAGCCGACGCGCTGCACAAGATCGCGTTCGATCGGCGCAGCTCACGGTTCTCCCGCTCGAGGTCGACCAGCCGCTGCGCGTCGTTGCTCGTGGTCCCTGGCCGGGCACCGGCGTCGACCTCGGCCTGGTTGACCCACCCGCGCAGGGTCTCGGCGTTGATGCCCAGCTGCTCACCGATCCGACGCACCGCGCCGGGCCGGGCTGCCGGGTCCTTCCTCGCGTCCAGCGCCAGCCGGATCGCTCGCTCCCGAAGCTCCTCGGGGTACTTCCTCGGTGCTGCCATAACTCTCATCCTCTCTGGGATTGAGAGCCTCCATCAGACCCGACACGAGACACGAGACAGCTCGGTGCGCAAGTATGGGATCCGTGCACCTGCCGACCGGATGGGACGATGCGGACCCCAAGCTCGAGGCGTGGCTTCGAGCGCATCAGCGCAGGGTTCTCCAGTCCTACGAAGCGAACCCGCTGTACGTTCGTGAGCACGCTGGCCAGGAAGACGGCTTTCGTACTGGTGGATACGCAACCCGGCAGGTCGTCGAACTGGTCCAAAACGCTTCCGACGCGCTGGGCCGCGCTGGTCGGCGAGGGCGAGTCGAGCTGCGGCTGGTCGACGGTGTTCTGTACTGCGCGAACGAGGGGCTGCCGTTCGCTGAAGAGGGACTGGAGGCGGTCTGCCAGGCGTACCTGAGCGACAAGCGCGGCGAGGACATCGGCCGCTTCGGCCTCGGGTTCAAGTCCCTGTTGGCGGTCTCGGATGGACCGCAGGTGCTGAGTCGGTCGGTCTCGTTCTCCTTCGACGCCCGTCGGAGCCGTGATCTGCTGGAGCCGCTGGCCCCGGGCCTCTCCGCGTATCCGGTCCTGCGTATTCCGTTCCATGACGCGGCGGGCCAGCAGCTGGCCGACGATCCTGTCCTCGCGGAACTCGCCGAGTGGGCTACGACCGTGATCAAGGTTCCTTTGGTTCGGGACGTCGAGCGGCTGGTCGACGACCTGACGAGCGTTCCGGCGGACTTCCTCCTCTTCGCGCCCGCAGTTGCGCTGCTGACGGTGGTCATTGGCGACGCGGCGCCCGTGGAGCTTCGCTGCGAGCACGTCGAAGACCGCCGATACAAGGTGACGGACGCCCTTGGAGAAGTTCGCGAGTGGCTCGTGTGGCACCAGGCGCACCGGCCGAGCGAAGAGGCCCTCGAGGGTGTGAGCCGTGCGATCGGGCGAAATGAAATCACCGTGTCGTACGCTGCTCCGCTCGACGACGTTCAGGAGACTGGCCGCTTCTGGGCGTACTTCCCCTTGCGTAACGAGACGTCGGTCCGCGGAATCCTGAACGCTCCGTGGAACGTCAGCGACGACCGGACGTACCTTCACGAAGGCCTCTTCAACGAAGAGATCCTCGACGTAGTCGCTGAGCTGGTTGTCGAAGCGTTGCCGAGCCTGCGGACCGACCAGGACCCGGCCAGGCATCTCGACTACCTGCCGGCGCGCGGCAGGGAATCGGAGAACTTCGCTGATCGTCGCTTGACGAGCACGGTCCCGACCCTCGCGGCGACTACCGCCTGCATCCCGGACGCTGACGGCACGGCGCGCCGGCCGGGCGAGTTGGCGTTCCTCAGCTTCGACGCGAGGGTGGAGCACGACGCTCTTGCGGCCTGGTCAAAGGCGCCCGGTAGGCCCGCGAACTACCCGCACGTGTCCTGCTACCGCTCGCGAGTCCGCCGCGCGAAGCTGAGACGCCTCGTTCGCGGTGAAGCGGAGGATCGCGTCACAAGGCAGGAAGCTGGGGTCGCCCAGTGGCTCGAGGCGCTGGTCCCCAACCGCCGCGACGACGAGTGCGCCTCGGCGATCTCCGTCTTCCAGACCCTTGACGACGCACCGACGCGCCTCCAGGCGCGAGCGGCGGCCCTGCTACCCGACGCCGATGGCGGGATGTGGAGCCTCAACCAGACGTCGCGCCTCTTCCTCCGCGGCAATCCTCTGAGCGCGACCGCTGGGATTAAGGTGATCCGCCCCACCCTGCTGGATCTCCCGGGCGTCGAGTCCATCCTTCGCGCTCTGGACTTCGATGACATCGACGCCAGCAGCGAGCTCCGGAGTCTCGCCACCACCGCGGCAAACCGGTGGACCGGGCGGGAGTGGCTCGCGTTCTGGGATCTTGTCCCTGACGTCACCTTGGCAGAGGCGAAGGAGATCCTGCTCCAGCACGTGCTCAAGGGCGCGACGCTCAAGGTGCGATGTCGTGACGGATCGTGGCAGCACGTCGGCACGGTCGTGGTCGAGGGGCTTGTCCACCCGACGAGCAGGGCCGTCGTGCTCGACGACGAGTTCCATGAGGACCACCTGCAAGTTCTTCGCGCGGTCGGCGTCGGCCCCCGGCCGGAGGTGAGTGCCGTCGTCGCCGAGGACATGACGCTCCTGGAGTATCGGAGACGGCTCCGCGAGGAGTACCTGCACGCGCTTCCGCCGCGCGGGCGCCCCGACGCTTCCGCGATCGTCTTCGCGGAGAGTGAAGGGCCAGCGCCGATCCATGTGCTCCGTCGGTTCGCGGACACAGGCGATGCGCGCTCTCGTCTGGGATGGAGCGAAGCGCTCATCTCGATGGATGTTGAAGCCAAGTGGAGTCTTGGGCCTCTGCGCGGCAAGCAGTTCCCGCGGACGGAGGTTCTCGCGCCGCACCTCTGGGCCGTCGACAGGTACGGACTCGTGGAGACGTCATGGGGGGCTCGCGAGGCACGCGCGGCCATTCGGGCTGAAGGGGCGGCGCTAGCCCCATTGCTGCCGGTTGTCACCTCGCCGGGCGCGGAGAAGCTGCCCAGCCTTGTGGACCCGCATCGGATCCCACTGGTTCTCTGGCGTGAGTTCCTTGATCGGTTGCCCGAAGCGGGTAGTCCCGACGTGCTGGGCTCGCTACTGCACCGCGCTCTCGGCGCACTTCCGGCAGGGGAAGTGCCCGAACGGGTGCCCGCGGTGCAAGGGGCTTCGTTCGCCCTCGTCGATCCGCCGGAGTTGCTGCTGGCCGCTAGTGACGAGGAAGCCCGTGCACTCCGTGAGCGCGACCTGCCCTTCGTCGTGGTCGACGAAGACGCTGCGCGCGCGTTGATGGAAGCGTGGGAGTGCCGGCCTGCGTCCGACGCGCTCCAAGTCGACATCGTGCCCGAGAACCCCGACGATCCCGTGCCGATCTTGGACAGGTACCGGCGGCTGCGCGACTACTCGGAGGGTCGGCTCGACGGGATCGACGTGGTCACCTGCAGCGGGCTGACCAGAGTCGTTACGACCGCGTCCGGAGCCGAGAGCGAGTCCGTCGACATCGTCCTCTCCCGGGACGTCGTCTATGCGACGGCGCTGCTCGACGAGGAGGAGTTGCTTTCGTGGATCGGACGTGAGTTCGGCCTCGACCTCGACGGGCGCGCACTCGACCGGGTACTGCAGGAAGCAGGGACCGAACGGGTTCAGCAATCGATGGCGGAGTGCCGCGCTGCTGCCGACCCCGTCGACAAGCTCCTCGCTCTTCTGCCGCTCCCCGCGATCGCGGCGGTCGTGCCGTCGGGTCTGCTAGACCTCGCCGGAGCCGCGGGGACGGACGAGCACCCACGGCACACTGCCCAGCTTGCCCTCCAGGTCCACGGCTACGCCACGTTGCACAAGCTTCGCTACGAGCTCGAGGGGCGCGGCTTCCCGGTCCCGAGCATGTGGTCAGGTTCGGGTCCAGCCGTTGCCTTCGTCAGGTCTCTAGGCTTCCCCACCGAGTACGCAGGTGAGCGCGGCGCCCAGCGGGAGTCCGAGTTCGTCGTTCTCGGCCCGCCGCGGCTCAATCCACTGCACGGGTATCAAGAGCGCCTTGCGGACGAGATCCGGTCGCTCGTGCGTCAGACGCAGGCGCCAGAGCGCGCGCTCCTGTTCCTCCCGACCGGAGCCGGTAAGACGCGCGTAACCGTCGAGGCCCTCGTCCGGTCGATCACCGCGGGGGAGATCGACCGTCCCGTGCTCTGGATCGCCCAGTCCGATGAGCTGTGTGAACAGGCGGTCCAGACGTGGATCACTGTTTGGCGGGAGTACGGAGACGGGGCGCTGCGACTTGGCCGGCTGTGGGACCGGAACGAGGTCGGTGCGAGCGACACTGCCGCGAGCGTGGTCGTTGCCACGGACGCGAAGCTCGACAAGGTCCGTGATCGCGATGAGTACGACTGGCTCCGTCGCGCGGCGATGGTCGTTCTGGACGAGGCGCACGGCGCGACGGCCACGGGGATCACCGCGACGCTGCGTTGGCTCGGCATCGAAACCCACCGGACGGAGCGACCGTTCCTCGGCCTGACCGCGACACCGTTCAAAGGAACCGGGGAGGAGGCGAACCGACGGCTTGCTCATCGCTTCGGTGAGCGGGTGCTTAACGTGCTCGGCGACGATCCCTACGGCGAGCTCCAGCGTCTTGGTGTGCTCGCCCGGATCGAGCATCGGGTGCTGGAGGGATCGGCCTATGCGTTGGAGGCCGGGGAGCTCGCGAAGTTCGACCGCTTCAAGGACATCCCGAGCTCGGTCCTCGATCGCATCGGCAGTGACCGGGACCGGACGCTGCGACTCGTGGAGGACATCGTTGCGCTTCCGCGGGACTGGCCCGTCCTCGTCTTCACGTCGTCCGTCCTCGGGGCCCAGACTCTCTCGGTACTACTACGCCGCCAGGGGATCCCGTCGGCTTCAGTAAGTGGAACCACTCCGACCGCCGAACGCAGACGTGCGATCGAGGGCTTCCGGAGCGGGAGCGTCCAGGTTCTGACGAACTGCAACGTGCTGACACAGGGCTTCGACGCCCCGGAGGTCCGGGCTCTCTACATCGCGCGCCCCACCTTCAGCCCGAATGCGTACATCCAGATGGTCGGCCGCGGGCTCAGGGGGCCCGAGAACGGCGGGAAGGAGGAGTGTCTGATCGTCAACGTCGCCGACACCTTCGAGGCCTTCGGCGAGCAACTGGCTTACCACGAGTTCGATTACCTCTGGAGGTACCAGGGGGCGTCCCGATGAGGCTCGTGCCTCCGCTGGAACGCTTCGGGAGGGTCGAGTCCGCCGCTGAGCGGCGCGTTGCCGGGCTCCTCGAACAGATCGATCTGGGCGAGCCTGCGACCTGCTTCTACTCCGTCCACCTGCCGCATCACGAGTACAAGCGGATGTCGGAGATCGACTTCCTCATCGTCATGGACGGCTTCGTTCTCGTGGTCGAGGTCAAGGGCGGACGGTTGGGACGGCGCGACGGCATCTGGACCTTCACCGACAGGTACGGGCACGTGCACGAGAAGAGGGAGGGTCCTTTTCAGCAGGCGAGGAGCGCGATGTTCGCGCTTGAGAAGGACCTGCGGACGCGGGCTCCACACTTGGCTCCCCTGGTCGGGGCCGTCGTCGTCACCCCGGACCAGGTGCTCGACGCCGATGCGGAGTGGGACCCGGCCGAGTGCATCGGCGGCGCGTCGATGTCGGTCTCGGGACTTCGCGGCGGGCTTCTCAGAGCCGTGAAGTTCTGGAGAGCGCGGCAGCACGCCGTCGCTCCCGGCGCTCGACACAAGGATCTTGTGGCGCTACTGCGCCCGGACTTCGACCGGATCCCGAAACTCTCCCTGGCGGCGAGCGCCTTCGAAGAGGAGTACGTGGCACTTGCCGCCGAGCAGTACGCGATGCTGGCCGGGAGCGAGCTCAACGACCGCGTGCTCTGCGTCGGAGGGGCAGGCTCGGGCAAGACGCTCCTTGCGGTCGAGACGGCCCGCCGGGCGGCAGGTGATGGGGCCCGCGTGCTCCTCACGTGCCGGTCGCCGGGTGTCATCGAGCTGATGACGAAGTCGCTGGAGAGCAGCGCCGTCGACTGTGTCCTTTGGTCCGGCATCGGGGACCCGGACCCGTACGACGTGCTGGTCGTCGACGAGGCGCAGGACCTTCTGAACGTCGAGGACTGGCTCCGAATGGATGGACTGGTCGCCGGTGGCTTGGACGGGGGCCGCTGGCGGCTGTTCTGCGACCCCAACAACCAGGCGAACGTCGTAGGCACGTTTGATGCGGCGGTCTACAACGACGTGCGGTCGCGTGCAGCCATCTACCGGCTGCCGTTCAACTGCCGGAACACCGCGACGATCGTGACGCAGACCCAGCTCATCACAGGCGCAGACCTAGGCATCGCGAAGGCAGGTGAGGGTCCCCAGGTCGAGTACGTCCGAACGAAAGACGATGGGGAGACCGCTTCGTTCCTCGATCAGCGTCTCAGGCACCTGCTCGACGACGAGATTCACCCGGACGACATCGTCGTGCTAACGATGCGGGATGTCGTCGATGCGAGCGCAGCATTGTCGTCGAGGGCTTGGGCGCGCGGCCGCCTCTTGGATGCAGAGCGCCGGCCGAGCGAACGGGGGCATCCGCGCCTCGTGACGGCGCAGTCCTTCAAGGGACTCGAGGCGGCGCACGTGCTCGTGATCGACGTCGACGATCTTGCCGAGCCGATGTCTCTGGCCCGGCTCTATGTAGCCATGACCCGCCCGCGGGTCTCGCTCTGGATCGCGCTCGGAACGGACGCATGGGACCAGGTCGCACGACAAGGAGGCAAGTGATGGCTGCAGGCAGCTACGTCGAGCTGAGGGAGACCGTGGTGGCTCACCTGCGCAGCCAGTATCTAGGGCCCTCGCAGGAGGAGCGGGAGGTCCTACCGCAACGTCCGGACCGCTTCTATCTCGTGGGCACGCTCTATCCCCGTGGGCGCGGATCGACCGTTCTCGACCCGGATGTCCTCGGTGACGAAGCGCACGAAGAGGGACTCGACAGTCCCGTCGAACTCGCGAACGCCTGGCACCCGGCCTCGGCTGCACTGTCCTTCCTCCACGATGCCCCGGTCCTGTCGTGTTCGGTGTCCGCGGCCCGATATGGACCACTTGCCGACGGGTCAGGGTGGAAGCGCGTCCCCCTCGAGGACACCGGTATCCGCCTCGATCGGGACACGACTTCAGCGAGCGTCCTGGACGGTCGTGCTCGTCTCGTATCCCTGTGGCGCCGGATGGGTGACTCGTCGTTGGTGACAGTGGCGCTCGAGAACGTGGCCGTCCACGACGAGGCGGACTCTCCTCCGCCAACAGAGGAGTGCCTCTTCCAGGTCGCTGTGACATGCTCCACGGTCGGGGGCGGGCTGTTGCCGTATCCGTCGACGTCGCTCCTCAGCGACGACCCGGAAGAGGAGGAGCTGCGACTCCTCTATCGCGGAAGGCGCACCTTCGGTGTCGGGCATGGGTGCTCGGTGACGTGGAGCCACGATGGTGCAGGGCGACCGACGGTCATTGCCACGGACATGCTCCCGTCCGCAATCGTGCCCGCAGTCTCGCCCGGCGAACGTTCGGCGCCGGTCCTCCGGCTCGCTCACTTGGCTGACGAGTCCGTGCCGGCGGAGGTACTTGCCGCCGAGCTCACCGCGTTCGTGGACTCGTACGCAGATTGGGTGCAGGACAAGGCCCAGAAGTCGCCGACTTTGAAGGGCGGCGCGTACGGGGACGCGGCCGACCGGCTCGTACAGCGGATGACTCGCGCCCAGGATCGGATGCGCGAGGGCGTGGAGGTGCTCCTGCGCGATCAGGTGGCCCTCGCGGCCTTCCGGATCGCCAACGCCGCGATGCGGGAGCAGATCATCCAGACCCAGCACTTGAAGTCAGCCGGTGGGGTGCGCGGTCTGCCGCTACCCGCACGCCCGGGCGACACGGAGCCCGCCTGGTACCCCTTCCAGCTCGCCTTCCAGCTCCTGACCATCCCATCCACTCGTAGTGGCGGTCACCCCGATCGATCGGTCGTCGATCTCATCTGGTTCCCGACCGGCGGCGGCAAGACCGAGGCGTACCTGGCGCTCGCTGCCTTCGAGATGGTGCACCGGCGGCTGGCACACGGCACCAGAGGCGGCGGCACGGCGGTGCTCACCCGCTACACGCTGCGGATGCTCACCGCGCAGCAGTTCCAGCGTGCAGCGACATTGGTGTGCGCGCTGGAGCGAATGAGACTGCAGGGCGGCCAACTGGGCGATTGCGAGCCCTTCAGCATCGGGCTCTGGGTCGGCGGAGACACCACGCCGAACGACTTCCCCACCGCGCGCGACCGCGCCAAGGAGGTGCGGAAGATGGCGGAGCCGGAGAACCCGTTCCAGCTGGCGGCGTGTCCGTGGTGCGGAACCGCGATCCTGCCGTCGCGTCGGAGCGGCGACGAGCGGGCGTACGGCTTCCGCGCGACGGCGACGAGCTTCGAGCTCTTCTGTCCGCACGACGAGTGCCCATTCCACGACTACTTGCCGGTCAAGGTGGTCGACGCTCAGATCTTCGCGGAGCCGCCGACCATCCTGGTGGCGACGGTCGACAAGTTCGCCCGGATGCCGTGGGTCGCCGAGGCTGGCTCGGTGCTCGGCCGCGGTGGTGTCCCCTTCGACGCACCGAGCCTCGTCATCCAGGATGAGCTCCACCTTCTCTCGGGCCCGCTCGGAACCACGGTGGCGCTCTACGAGGCGGCCGTCCTTGGTCTGATCGGCTGGGAGGGGAACCGGCCGAAGATCGTCGCGTCGACAGCGACAATTCGTTCCGCCCCCGAACAGGTCCGTCGGCTCTACGGGTTGCCCGTCGCCCTCTTCCCTCCCTCGGGCCTCGAGGCCGACGACAGTTACTTCGCCCGCACCGATGAAGACGCACCGGGTCGGCTCTACGTCGGCTTGATGCCGCAGGCCCACACCGCGTCCTATGCGACCGTGCTGTCCACGGTCGCCCTGCTGGAGGCTCCGGTGGCGGTCGACGCGGACCGCGGTCAGCTCGACGCCTACTGGACCCTCGTCGTCTACCACAACTCGCTCCGTGAGCTCGGGAGGACGGTGACGAGCGCGCGCGACGACGTGGGAACCCTGCTCACGGCGCGCGCCAAGTCGCGCGGGGGCGAGTCGCGACGCCTACGGCCCGGAGGAGTCATCGAGCTCACGAGCAACGTTCCGGGTGGTCAGCTCGTGAAGTACCTCCAGAGGCTCGAGAAGGGGGTCGGTGACCGGGATTCGGTCGACCTGGCTGCCACCACCAACATGCTCTCGGTCGGCATCGATATCAGCCGGCTGGGCTTGATGCTGGTGAACGGCCAGCCGAAGACCACCGCGGAGTACATCCAGGCGACCAGTCGGGTCGGCCGGTCGTCGGTGCCCGGGCTCGTCGTCACTCTGCTCAGGGCGGGCAAGCCTCGTGATCGTTCGCACTACGAGTCCTTCCGCGCGTACCACGAGTCGATCTACCGCTACGTCGAACCGACGAGCGTCACGCCGTGGTCCCTCGCGTCGCGTCGCAGGTCGCTCCACGCCGCGCTTGTGATGTTGGTCAGGCACGGCGCGGGACTCCGGGTCAACGCAGACGCGGGTGCCTTCCGGGCCGACGACCGGCCGACCCGGAAAGCTGTTGAGTTGTTGCTCGCGGCTGCGGCTGCCGCTGAGCCGGAGACCGCAGGGGAGACCGGACAACAGGTCCGGTCACTCGTGCAGGAGTGGGAGCGAAGGGCAAGAGCGGCGGAGGATGAGGGCTTGAGCCTCCGTTACGAGAGCACCGACAAGGACTACCCGGCCCTCCTGTGTGACTTCGGTGAGAGACGTGACGGCTGGGAGACGATGCACTCGATGCGCTCCGTTGACAGGACTGTCCGCGTGGTGGCGATCGGGGAGGACCTGTGAGGACGACGCGGCTGAGCCAAGTGATCTCGCCCTTCGGCGTCGGAGCGATCATCGACATCCGGGGCGAGTCGCTCATGGCAGCCGACATCAGTACCTGGCCCTTGGCGCGGACGCGACGGATCCCCTCGCGACGGTTGGAGCTCGCCCTGGGGGTCGCCGAGCTGCGGAGCCCCCCGAGTGTGCCTTCCCGGCCGTCGAAGAACACGCCAGGCATCGACTATCGACGGTTCCCGAGCTGGCTCTTCTGTCAGGACTGTCGGCGCATGAAGCGCGTCAGCCCACGCGATGAGACGGGCGATCCGCCCCGATGCGCTCACTGCCAGGGGGTCATGGTCCCCATGCGGTTCATCGCGGTCGGGGCGGAGCGTGGCCACGCCATGGACGTGCCGTGGGTGGCCTGGGCGCACTCCGAGCCCCGCGCTGAAGACCAGGAGCGGTGTCGTGCCGAGGATCTGCTGTTCGAAACGAAGGCGAGTGGCTCTGAGGGGCTCTCCGGCATCCTCGTCCGCTGTGCGGTCTGCGACGCCAGCCGCGATCTGGGTGCGCTCACCTCGAGAGACTCTCTCCGCCGGATCGGGTTCCGCTGCACTGGCTCACAACCGTGGCAGTCGGCTCGATCGGGTGGCTGCGATGAACGTGTGGAGGTGCTCCAAAGGGGAGCCACGAACGTGACCATCGCGGAGACGTCGACGGCTCTCGACATCCCCGAACCGACGGCACCGGGGCGTGACGAGGCGGCAGATGTTCGACAGCACAAGAACTTCGAGGACGTCCGCACAGCCCCGACCAGCCCGCGCGCCGCGATGCTCGTCGAGATGATCGCCGAGGATCTCGGCGTCACGGAGGACCTCGTTTGGCGCGTGGTCAAGACCGGACCGGATGAGCTAGATGCCGTCCGTGCCGCCCGCGAGGGCCTACTGGCCGACGAGTGGGCCGCCTTCCGCCAGGCCCTCGAACACCCCGACGAACCCGTCGGGACGCCAAACTTCGTGGTGGAACGCACTGCCTTCCTTCCCGAGCGTGTGGAGCATCAGGATCGGTTGGCCGGCGACCTCGTCGCCGGGGTGGTCCTGGCTCACCGCCTCCGGGAAGTCCGGGTCCTGCACGGCTTCCGGCGGTACGACGTCGGCGCAGACCTGGTCGACGTTGACCTTGGACCGCGCGGACGGACGCGCTGGCTGCCAGCCGTCGAGTCGTTCGGTGAGGGCGTTCTGCTGGCCATTGACGAGTCGAGGTTGGCCGCCTGGGAGCAGCAGGATGCGGTAGTGACGCGGGTCCGGGAGATGGAGAGGCGTCGCCGAGCTTCGCTCTTCGGCTCACGCCTCGATGAGGCCACGCCTCGCCTCGTGATGCTCCACACGCTCGCGCACGTCCTCATGCGGCAGCTCGCCTTCTCCAGCGGGTATTCGGCGGCATCGCTCAGGGAACGGGTGTACGCACACCTAGAGCCCAATAGCCAAGCAGGCGTGCTCATTTACACGGCCGCTGGTGATGCCGAGGGGACCCTGGGCGGTCTTGTCCGCCAGGGCGAGGCACCGCGCCTCCTGAGGAGCCTTTACGCCGCCCTCGAGTCGGCGGACTGGTGCTCGTCGGACCCGCTATGTCGGGAGAGTCACGGTCAGGGCCCGGATGCCCTCAACCGGGCCGCCTGCCACGGCTGCGCACTCGTATCCGAGACGTCTTGTGAGCGCTCGAACCTGTTGCTCGATCGCGTCTTGCTCCTGGGTGACGAGCACGTGCACGGCTTCTTCCAGGAAATGGTCGAAGCGGCGCGCCAAGCGGCTGGGGCAAGGGCCGAGTCGGAGGGGCGAGCCGAGTAACGGCCCGGCTTAGGCACGGCGGCAATCAGCGGCCGTAGCACCCGTTGCAGCGGGTCTCGAGCAGCGCCAGGTCGGTCAGCTTGTGAACGGGAAGTTCCGGGAGTGCATCCTCACCAACGGCGACGTGTCGGACCAAGAGATAGAACGGGCCGTCAGGTGTCGAGTGGGAAGAGGCGTGGTCGCGGCCGCAGCGATTGCAGCGGTGGCCGTCCCGACGGAAGACCCTGGCTCGCACTCCATCCCCGTAGAGGCGCTGCGTGGGCGGAAGCTCAAATGCCTCGCTCGTCGTCGGCAGTCGCACCGCAGCGGTCCCCAGGTCCGGGGCGTCTCCAGGCATCTCGACCGGAAGGTGGTCGACCTCTCTGAGCTCTCGGGCGAGTCGTTCGGGGTCCTTGGCGCGCGCCGCTCTAGCCAGTTCGTCGAGCCCCACTGCTTGGCCGACGAGGCGCTCGAGCAATCGCCGCGCGCGATCCCGCGGGGGGCCCTCAGTCTCGCGGACGTCGGTCACCGTCTGCCATCGGGCCTTGCGGCTCTCGTCCGGCTCGGCTGCGGTGAGCCGGTAGTACCCGCGCTGTTCCTCGATCTCGTACCCCAGCTCGACCCTCAGCTCGCGCACTCGACGCGCCCACTCGCCGATGCCGGACACGGCTGCCAGTTCGTCGCCTGAGACCCACTCATCGAGATGGTTCCGCAGGTAGTCGAGGATGGCGGACCTGGCTCCGCGGCCGCGCCGTGGTGCGGCGTGTCCCTCGTAGGCCTGGGCGACGGCGAGCCGGAGGGCTGCAACAGCGTCGAGAACCTCGTCGTATCGCTCCTGCCGTTCAACCGCTGCGGTAAGCCCCTCGAGCGACGTCACGGCCGCTACGTACTCGGACAGCGGATCGACGGGTCTCACGTCGGCCAGGCTATTCGACGTCCGCACCGGCGAAGCCCCCTCCACGCGCAGCAGCGCCACTGGGAGTGGCGGTTCCCGCGTTGCCATGGCGGGCCCGCGTGGACTCAAAGGCCGCAAGAGCGGCATCCTCTGCATCAGGCAGCGTGTGGAGGTACCTCTGCGTCGTCATGATCTGGGCGTGGCCCATCCGCTCCATGACCGTCTTCAGGTCGGCGCCACCGGCGAGTAGCCACGAGGCGTGTGCGTGGCGGAGGTCGTGCATCCGCACCTTGAAATCGAGACCGGACCGCTCGAGCGCGGGGAGCCACACGCGCGTACGGAAGGTGTTCCGCGAGATCGGGTTCCCACCGCGCTTGCCGGTCGACGTGAAGAGCAGGTCGTCTCGGGCCAGCTCGTGGCGCTCAACGTGATCGGTGATCGCCCGGACGAGCGAGTCGCTGATCCGAAGGGTCCGCGGCTCGTCGTCCTTCGGATACTCCTTGACGATCATCCGCTCGCCGGTGGGCGAGTGGCGCTTCGAGACCTCGACGATGGTCTGCTCAACGGTGATCGCACGGTTCACCGGGTCGAGGTGGCGAGGGCGGAGCGCGATGAGCTCCCCCCAGCGAAGTCCGGTCTCAATGTCCACGATGACGAGCAGTCGGTACCGCTCGGGAATCTCCGCGAGCAACCGCTCATACTCCGCTGGGGTGAGGATCCGCGAGCGGCGGGCGATCACCTTCGGCAGTTCGGTGCCCTCGCAGGGGTTCGACGCGAGGACCCGGTCCCGCACGGCCCGCTTGAACACGGAGTGGAGCATCACGTGGTACTTGCGGATGCTCGACGGCGACAGGCCGGCCGCCTTCGCCTCGGTCACCCAGTCCTGGACCGTGGAAGGCAGGATCTCCACCATCGGCATGTCTCCGAGGTACGGCAGGAAGTGGCGATCCAGGTACGAGCGGTAGCCGGCCATGGTCGAGACCTCGACGTGGCGTGACGGGAGCCAGGTCGTCTCGACGTACTCCCGGAAGGTGGTGCGTCCGGCCGCGGCGCTGATCCATGTACCCGTCTCGACGGATGACTCTGCCCGGCGGGCCGCGCGGATGGCGGCGCGCTCGGAGGTGAACGTGCCGGCGGAGCGCTGGCGGCCTGAGGGGTCCCGGTACAACGCGGTGTACATCGCACCCTTGGCGCGCGGTCGTACCCGGACGGACGCCATCTGGCCCTTCCTTTCGAGCCGTGGTCAACGTGCGGTCAACGAACGCTGCCGTACTGCGGCGAACTGGAGCGAACGTTGACGAACGATGATTGGGGCTGTGACCTGCGAGGATGCCCCAAGTGTAGCGCGCTGGCCTCGACCAGGAGCCAGCCGGACGGCCGCAGCGGCTCGGCTCATAACCCAGAGGTCGCAGGTT
>JAFABT010000189.1 GCA_023425905.1 Actinomycetes bacterium
ACCGGAACCTGACCGCGCATCCCCGCGCCCGGGTGCAGGTGGGCCGCCGCAGATCCGAGGTGGAGGCCGACTTCCTGGGCACCGAGGAGGGCGGCGACCTCATGGCGTACTACGGCAGCGTGCACCCCAGGATCGGCGTCCGCCTGTGCAAGAGCATGGGCTTCGACGTCGACGGCACCCCGGAGGATTTCCGTGAGGCGGGCCGTCACATCCACTTCGTCAGACTGCGGCCTGTACGCGCTTGATGGTTCCGGGCACTTCGGACGCCTATGCTGTGGCCCGCACACCCGTGCACCCTGACTCGGATCGTCCGGCACGTACCTGCCGGTGAAGGGATGTACCTGTCATGGCCACCGTGACCTTTGATCACGCCACCCGGATCTACCCGGGCACCGAGCGCCCCGCCGTCGACCAGCTCAACCTCCACATCGAGGACGGCGAGTTCCTCGTCCTCGTCGGCCCCTCGGGCTGTGGCAAGTCGACCTCGCTGCGCATGCTCGCCGGTCTTGAGGACGTCAACGCGGGCTCCATCCGCATCGGCGACCGCGACGTCACCGACGTCCAGCCCAAGGACCGCGACATCGCGATGGTGTTCCAGAACTACGCGCTGTACCCGCACATGTCCGTCGCGGACAACATGGGCTTCGCCCTGAAGATCGCCGGCACCCCGAAGGCTGAGATCCGTCAGCGCGTCGAGGAAGCCGCCAAGATCCTCGACCTCTCGGAGTACCTCGACCGCAAGCCGAAGGCCCTCTCGGGTGGCCAGCGTCAGCGTGTCGCGATGGGCCGCGCGATCGTCCGTCAGCCGCAGGTGTTCCTCATGGACGAGCCGCTGTCGAACCTCGACGCCAAGCTCCGCGTCCAGACGCGTACGCAGATCGCCTCGCTGCAGCGCCGCCTCGGCGTCACGACGGTCTACGTCACGCACGACCAGACCGAGGCCCTCACGATGGGTGACCGCATCGCGGTCCTCAAGGACGGTCTGCTCCAGCAGGTCGGCACCCCGCGCGACATGTACGACACCCCGGCCAACGTCTTCGTCGCCGGCTTCATCGGCTCCCCGGCCATGAACATCGGCACGTTCGCGGTCCAGGACGGCGTCGCCGTCGTCGGCCAGGCGCGCGTCGCGCTGCAGCGTGAGGCTGTCTCGTCGCTGCAGGCCTCGGACGGCGGGCAGATCACGCTCGGCTTCCGTCCCGAGTCGCTCGACGTCGTCTCCGCCGGCACCCCGGACGCGATCCCGGTCGTCGTGAACATCGTCGAGGAGCTCGGCTCGGACGCGTACGTCTACGGCTCGCTCACGAGCGAGTTCGGCGACGCGGACCGCATCACCTCGGGCGCTGGCGCCGCACAGGTCATCGTGCGCGTCGACCCGCGTCAGGTCCCCTCGAAGGGCGAGATCATCTGGGTCCGCATCCGCACGGGCGAGCAGCACCTGTTCCACGCCGGCTCGGGCGACCGCATCCCGGTCTGAGCTCGCTGAGCATGACGTCCTGAGGGGCGGGTCGGCCTAGGCTGACCCGCCCCTCAGCCATGTCCCGTCGGATGGGAGGATGGTCCCGTGCAGCACAACCTCCAGATCACCGCCGCCGCCCCCGAGGCCGGCCTGCTCGACCTGCCGTGGGACGTCCCGCTCGAGGACTGGCCCGCCGACGTGCTCGCGGCCCTGCCGCGCGGCATCTCTCGGCACGTCGTGCGCTTCGTCAAGCTCTCGGGCCGCGTCATCGCCATCAAGGAGATCGGCGAGACCGTCGCCTACCGCGAGTACGAGCTGCTGCGGCAGCTGTCGCGCTCGGACGTGCCCTCGGTCGAACCCGTCGGCGTCATCACGGGCCGGCGCGACCCGTCGGGAGAGCCGCTCGAGGCGGTGCTCATCACCGAGCACCTGCAGTTCTCGCTGCCCTACCGGGCGTTGTTCAGCCAGACGCTGCAGCCAGACACCGCAACCCGCCTCATCGACGCGCTCGCCGTCCTCCTCGTCCGGCTCCACATCATCGGCTTCTACTGGGGCGACGTGTCGTTGTCGAACACGCTGTTCCGCCGCGACGCGGAGACCTTCGCGGCCTACCTCGTCGACGCCGAGACCGGCGCGCTGCACCCCCGCCTCACCGACGGCCAGCGGTCCTACGACCTCGAGATCGCCCGGGTGAACATCATCGGGGAGCTCATGGACCTCGTCGCCGGGGAGTACATCGACGAGGACGAGGACGTCGTCGCGATCGGCGCCGCGCTCGTCGAGCGGTACGAGGACCTCTGGGCCGCGCTGCATGACGTCGAGTCCTTCGCCGCGGGCGAGTCCTGGCGCGTGGAGAAGCGCATCGCGAAGCTCAACTCCCTCGGCTTCGACGTCGGCGAGCTCGACATCACGACAGACGTCGACGGCACGACGGTCCAGATCCAACCGAAGGTCGTCGACGCAGGCCACCACTCCCGGCGTCTGCTCCGGCTCACCGGCCTCGACGTCCAGGAGAACCAGGCCCGTCGCCTCCTCAACGACCTTGACTCCTACCGTGCCGCGACCGACCGCCAGGGTGAGGACGAGGACTTCGTCGCCCACGACTGGCTCACCGAGGTGTTCGAGCCCGCGGTGCGCGCCGTCCCGCGGGAGCTGCGCGGCAAGCTCGAGCCGGCCCAGATCTACCACGAGCTGCTCGACCACCGCTGGTTCCGGTCGAACGAGCTGAGCCGCGACGTGCCGATGGACGAGGCCACCCGCAGCTACATCGAGACCGTCCTGCCCTCACGCCCCGACGAGAAGGCCGTCCTCGTGCAGTCCGGCCTCGCGGACGACCGGGACGTCACCGACGACGACCTGCTCCTCGGAGCGGTCGACGACGACGAGGACGTCGCGGAGTGGGTGAGCGGCCACGACGGCCGCGGCCGCCTGGACTGAGCAGAGCCGCCGGAGAGCTCGTCAGCCGCGGGTGCGGGCGACCTCGTAGAGCGCGATGCCCGCGGCGACGCCCGCGTTGAGCGACTCGACGCCCGAGGAGATCGGGATCGAGGCGATCGCGTCGCACGTCTCGCGGACGAGGCGCGAGAGCCCCTTGCCCTCGGAGCCGACGACGAGGACGAGCGGGTCCTCCGAGTAGGGCAGGTCGGCCACGGTGACGTCGCCGCCGCCGTCGAGGCCGACGACGAAGCAGCCTGCGGAGCGGAACGCCTCGAGCGTGCGCACGAGGTTCGTCGCACGTGCGACAGGTACACGCGCCGCCGCACCCGCCGACACCTTCCACGCGGACGCGGTGACGCCTGCCGAGCGGCGCTCGGGGACGATGACGCCGTGCGCACCGAAGGCACCGGCCGAGCGCAGCACCGCGCCGAGGTTGCGTGGGTCCGTCACGCCGTCGAGCGCGACGACGAGCGCGGGCCGGCCCGAGTCGGCGACGGCGTCGAGCAGGTCCTCGGGGTCGAGGTACGCGTACGGCGGCACCTGGATCGCGACGCCCTGGTGGACGGCGCCATCGGTGAGGCGGTCGAGCTCCGGCTTGCTCACCTCGAGCAGCGGGTAGCCACGCTCCCCCGCGGTCGCGAGGATCTCGCGGGTGCGGTCGTCGGTCTCGATCCGCATGCCGTAGTAGACGGTCTGGACGGGGATGCCCGCACGCAGCGCCTCGACGACGGAGTTGCGCCCCGAGACGATCTCGTACTCGCCCTTCGTGCCGCTCCGGGCACGTTGACCGCCCCCGCGGGCCGACTGCGCGCGCCGCGGCCCGGGGTTCGCGGCACGCTCGGCGGCCACCTTCTCCTTGTGGGCCTTGTGGTACGGGCGGTCCTCCGCCTTGGGCGTCGGGCCGCGACCCTCGAGGCTGCGACGGTTCTTACCGCCCGTGCCGACCGAGGCGCCCTTCTTCGAACCGGCCTTCCGGGTCGCGCCACGGCGCTGTGAGTTGCCGGCCATCAGATGTCCTCCTGCTCATGGGTGTCGCGGGCCGCGAGGCTCCAGCGGGCGCCGCCCGGGGAGTCCTCGACCGTGATGCCCGCTGCGGTGAGCCGGTCGCGGATCGCGTCCGCGGCGGCGAAGTCCTTGGCGGCGCGGGCCTCCGCACGCGCCGTGATGAGTTCGGTGACGAGGGCGTCGAGCGCGACCGCTGCGGTGTCCCGGTCGCCTGCAGCGCGTCCCCAGACGGCCCCCGCCGGATCGAGCCCGAGGACGTCGAGCATCGCGCGCACGACGAGCAGCTCCGCGCGCACGGTGGGAGCCGGGCCCGCACCTGACGCGGCGGCCCCGCCCGACGCGGAGACCTCCGCGAGCGCCGTGTTGCCGGCGCGGACGTGCTCATGGATGACCGCGAGCGCGGCCGCGACGTTGAGGTCGTCGTCCATCGCCGTGACGAACGGCTCCGGCAGCGCGGCTTCACGCACCTCGTCGGCGGTGATCGCGGCGAGGCCAGCGCGGGCGACGGCCTCGCTCGCACGGGCGACGAAGCCCGCGAGCCGGTCCCACGTCGCCGCGGCGTCCTGCACCGTGCCGCCACGTGCGTCCGTGGCGTCGGCGTCGACCTGGACCCACTCGAGCATCGAGCGGTAGTGCACCGAGGCGAGGGCGAGCCGCAGCACGGCCGCAGGAGTCTCCTTGAGGAGCTCGGGGATGCCGAGACCGTTGCCGAGCGACTTGCTCATCTTCGCACCACCCTGCGTCACCCACGCGGAGTGCAGCCACAGCCGCGCGAACGGGTCGCCCGCGGCGCGGGACTGGGCGAGCTCGTTCTCGTGGTGCGGGAAACGCAGGTCGAGACCACCGCCGTGGATGTCGAACTCGGCGCCGAGGTACTTCGCCGCCATGGCGGAGCACTCGAGGTGCCAGCCCGGCCGACCCGTGCCGAAGGGCGTCGCCCAGCGCGCCGACTCCGGGTCGGAGTCCTTCGAGGCCTTCCACAGCGCGAAGTCGCGGGGGTCGCGCTTGGGCGAGTCGGCGTCGGAGACCTCGCCGGCGTCGTCCGCGGACGGGGCGAGGTCCTCGAGCCGCTGCCGCGTGAGCGAGCCGTACTCGGGCCACGAGCGCACGTCGAAGTAGACGTCGCCGTCGACCGCGTAGGCGTGCCCCCGCTCGATGAGGCGCTCCATGAGCGCGATCATCTCCGGGACGTGACCGGTCGCGCGGGGCTCGTAGGACGGCGGGACGCACCCCAGTGCGTCGTACGCCGCCGTGAAGGCCCGTTCCCACGTGAGAGCCCACTCCCACCACTGCCGACCGGCCGCGGCGGACTTCGCGATGATCTTGTCCTCGATGTCGGTGACGTTCCGCACGAGGGTGACCTCGAGCCCGGAGCGCGTGAGCCAGCGGGCGAGCACGTCGAAGGCGACGGCCGCACGCATGTGCCCGATGTGCGGGGCAGCCTGGACCGTCGCCCCGCAGACGTAGATGCCGACCTTGCCCGGGGTCACGGGGACGAGGTCGCGCAGCTCGCGCGTCGCGGAGTCGAAGAGTCGAAGGGTCACGGTCGCAAGGTTACCGGCCCGACGCCCGGCAGCCCGCGCGTGCGGGACCCCGTCCTCCGTGACGTCCGCAGCCCTGGCCTCCGTGTTCGTCGTGGAGCAGGATCGAGGTATGACGCCGACCGTTTCGACAGGGCCCGCCGAGCCCCGCCCTCCCCTCCCGACGACGACCCGCGCCGTCGTCGTCCCCGCGTACGGCGGCCCGGAGGGCTACGAGGTGCGGGACGTCCCGCTGTCGCCGCCGGGCCCCGGGCAGGTGCTGCTCGAGGTCCGCGCCGCCGGGGTCAACCCTGCCGACTGGAAGCGCGCGGCCGGGGTGTTCGGCACGGACCCTGCCGACCTCCCGCTCCGCCTCGGCCATGAGGCTGCAGGCGTCGTGCTCGCGACCGGCCCGGGCGTCGAGGACATCGAGGTGGGCGACGAGGTCATCGCCTACCCGGCTCCCGGCGCGTATGCCGCACACGTCGTCGTCGCGGCCGACGACGTGTTCGCCCGGCCGTCGACGCTCAGCTGGGAGGAGGCCGCGGGCCTCATGCTCGTGGGCGTGACGGCGGTGCACGCCGCGACGGCCGTCCGCATCGGCGCGGACGACGTCGTCCTCGTCCTCGGTGCGGCCGGAGGCGTGGGGTCGATCCTCACCCAGGTCGCGGTCGCCCGCGGGGCCACCGTCATCGGCACGTGCTCGGCGGTCAACGACGACGCGGTCGCGGCGCGCGGCGCGCTCCCGGTCCGCTACGGTCCCGGACTGCTCGCCCGCGTGCAGGCCGCGCTCGTCGAGCTCGGGTGCGACCGCGTCGACGCCGCGGTCGACACGGTCGGCGACGAGGAGGCGCTGCGGTCGAGCGTCGCGCTGGTCGCCGACCGGTCCCGCGTCGCGACGATCGCCGCCTTCGGGGACCTCGCCGTCGAGCTCGGGGTGCAGC
>JAFABT010000251.1 GCA_023425905.1 Actinomycetes bacterium
CGCTGTGGGAGGGCGCCGACGCCGTGGTGACCTCGCGCATGACGGACCTCGAGGTGCGGGCCGTGCTCGGGGGCGCGTTGCGGCTCGGCAAGATCGAGGCGCGCGCGCACGCGGAGGCGCTGTCGCGGTGGGAGACGGTCTGTCCGGGGCTGTGGCTCGTCGATCCCGCACCCGCGGTCCTGGCGCGCGCCGTCGAGCACTCGGCGACGCACCCCTTGCGGGCGTCGGACTGCCTCCACCTCGCGTGCGCCGAGCTTGTCGGTGGCCGGATCGACCTTGGCGAGGACCTGGAGCCGCGGGATCGCGAGGGGCAGGCCGGGCAGCCTGCCGCGACGACCGCAGCGCAGGCCAGCACGACGGCGCCGGGGGCCGACCTCCTCGTGCTCGCGTGGGAGCCCGCGTTCGCGGAGGCGGGTCGCGCGGAGGGCCTCGTCGTCCTGCCGTGAGCGGCCTCGGCCGCGCGAACGGTGCCCGGGACGGGTCCGGGTGCGGCGGGCTCCCGTAGGCTCGGCGCATGATCGGTGAACTGCAGTGGGGCGTCGTCCTCGCCCTCCACCTCGGCGGTTTCCTGCTGGCTGGTTGGGCGCTCGTCGACGCGGTGTCCCGGCAGGCGACTGCGTTCCAGAGGGCAGGCAAGCGCACGAAGGGACTGTGGCTCGGGGTCACGGGCGGCGCGACGGCGCTCGCCTTCGTCGCGATCCCCCTGCCCATCGGGCTGGGGATCGGCGGCCCGGTGTCGCTTCTGCTCATCCTCGCCGTCGTCGGGGCGGGGGTGTACCTCGCCGACGTGCGGCCTGCGGTGCGGGAGTACGGCGGGCGCCCGCGCGGGGGCTCGCGGGGTGCGGGCCAGGGAGGCTGGTGAGGTGCGCGCGGTCGTCCAGCGGGTGACGCGCGCCGACGTCACGGTCGCGGGAGAGGTGGTCGGCGCGATCGAACGCCCCGGGCTCGTCGCCCTCGTGGGTGTCACGCACGAGGACGGCCCCGAGCAGGTCGAGCGGATCGCCCGGAAGATCGCTGAGCTGCGGATCCTGCGGGAGGAGCGCTCGGTGATCGAGGAGGGGGCTCCCGTCCTCGTCATCAGTCAGTTCACGCTCTACGGCGACACCCGCAAGGGGCGCCGGCCCACGTGGAACGCGGCGGCCCCCGGTCAGGTGGCAGAGCCGCTCGTCGACGCGGTGGTCGAGGCATTGCGGGCGCGCGGCGTCGAGGTCGCCACGGGGCGCTTCGGCGCCGACATGGCGGTGGACCTCGTGAACGACGGGCCCGTCACCCTCGTGCTCGAGGCCTGAGCCCCGCGCGTCGGTCCGGTCAAGCCGTCGGTCTGGTCAGGCCATCGAGCCGGGCGCCGTGACGAGCACGATCATGAAGACCGCGTAGAGCAGGCCGAAGGCGACGCCGACGCCCGAGATGATCGTGCCGGCGATCGCGAGCCCGCGGCCGCCCTTCGCGTTCGGCCCGGGTGCGGTCTCGCGCAGGGCGATGAAGCCGAGGATGAGCCCGACGAGGCCCACGCCGACGAGCCCGAGGACGAGGCTCGCGATGGCCAGGCCTGACGTCGGCGCCTGCCCCTGGTAGTGCGGGTAGGGCTGGGCGTACGGGGACGGCGGCGGCGTGCCGTAGGCGGGCGCACCGTAACCGGGCTGCGCGCCGTACGCGGGCGCGCCGTACCCGGCGGACTGGCCGTATGTCGGCTGCGGGCCGCCGTACGGGGACCCGGAGGCGGGCTGGGGCGCGACGGGTGCGAAGGGGTCGCTCGGCTGGGGCGCCACGCTGGGCGTCGTCGGCACCTGGGGGATCGAGGAGTGCGTGACCGTGTCGGGGATCCCGCTGCTGTAACCGCTGTCGCTCATGCCTGGAACTGTCCCACAGCGGTGCCCTCCCGCGTGTGCGACTGCGGCACCGCGGGCCGTCGTGTCGGGCCCCGACCGCGGTTGGAGCGGGGGACGCGGCGTCGAGCAGGACCAACGCCCGGTGCACGCACTCCCGGAGCGGTCCATGCTTGGGGGAGGCGGCCGGGCGGTCGCCGGTGCAGACGAACGACGGAGGGTGCGATGCAGCGGGTCACGGTCGTCGGAGGCGGGTACGGCGGGATCGCGGTCGCGAGGCAGCTCGACGACGTCGCGGACGTCGTCCTCATCGAGCCCAAGGACGCGTTCGTCCACGCGACGGCCACGCTGCGCTCGGTCGTCGACCCGAGCTGGGACGACAACGTGTTCCTGCCCTACGACGAGCTGCTCACGCGGGGACGCGTCGTCCGCGACCGCGTCCGGTCGGCGACGTCGACGCGCGTGCGGCTCTCGGCGGCGCACGACCTCGACACGGACTACCTCGTGCTCGCGACGGGGACGACGTATCCGTTCCCGGCGAAGTTCCTCGAGGACGCGGCGGCGGTCGCGAAGGCCCACCTCGAGCGGACCCGGGAGTCGCTCGTCGCGGCGCGCGACGTGCTGCTCGTGGGTGCGGGGCCCGTCGGGCTCGAGCTCGCTGGCGAGATCACGTCGGCGTACCCGCACGTGCACGTGACGATCGTCGAGAAGGAGGAGGAGATCCTCCCCGGAGGTGACTAC
>JAFABT010000252.1 GCA_023425905.1 Actinomycetes bacterium
GCGCAGAGATGGCACCCGCGGCTGGCACGACCCAGCGCGGGCCGCGCGGATGGGCGAGGCACGGGGCGACGCCGGACGGCGCCGGCCCCGCGACGCTCGCCGTCCACGGCGGGCAGGTGCGCACCGAGTTCGCCGAGACGTCGGAGGCGCTGTTCCTCACCCAGGGCTACGTCTACCCCGACGCGGCCACGGCGGAGGCGGCGTTCGCCGGGGAGACGGACCGGTTCCAGTACTCGCGGTACGCGAACCCCACGGTGTCGACCTTCGAGGAGCGGCTCCGACTGCTCGACGGCGCGGAGGCGTGCACCGCGACCGCGACGGGGATGTCCGCGGTGTTCAACGCGCTCGCGGCCCTCGTCGGCCAGGGGTCGCGGATCGTCGCGGCCCGGGCGCTGTTCGGCTCGAGCCTCACGATCTTCGAGGAGCTGTTCGCCCGCTGGGGCGTGCGCACCGACTACGTCGACGGTCACGTGCTGTCGCAGTGGCAGGACGCGCTCGCGACGCCCGCGGACGTCGTGTTCTTCGAGACGCCGTCCAACCCGATGCAGGACCTCGTCGACATCGCCGCGGTGAGCACGCTCGCCCATGCGGCCGGGGCCCTCGTCGTCGTCGACAACGTGTTCGCGACGCCCGTGCTGTCCCGGCCCCTCGACCACGGCGCGGACGTCCTCGTCTACTCCGCGACCAAGCACATCGACGGGCAGGGGCGCGTGCTCGGCGGCGCGATCCTCGGCCCCGCCGAGTACGTCCGCGGCCCGGTCGAGACCTTGCTGCGGCACACCGGGCCGTCGCTGTCGCCCTTCAACGCGTGGGTGCTCCTCAAGGGGCTGGAGACGCTCCAGCTGCGCGTGCGGCACCAGGCGGCGTCCGCGCTCCACGTCGCGCAGCGGCTCGAAGACCATCCGGCGGTCGCGCGCGTGCGGTTCCCCTTCCTGCCCTCGCACCCGCAGCACGAGCTCGCGCTCAGGCAGCAGACCGGAGGGGGCACCGTCGTCACGTTCGACCTCGCGGTGCCGGACGGGCTGCCCGCCGACGACGCCAAGAAGCGAACCTTCGCGGTCATCGACGCGCTGCGGCTCGTGCGGATCTCGAACAACCTCGGCGACGCGAAGTCGATCCTCACCCACCCGGCGACGACGACGCACCGACGCCTCGGGGCGGACGGTCGTGCGCGGGTCGGGATCGCGGAGACGACGCTGCGGCTCAGCGTCGGGCTCGAGGACGTCGAGGACGTCGTCGGTGACGTCGAGCAGGCGCTCGCGGCGGTGTAGCGGGGGGTAGGGCGGGGGTGGCGGGAGCCGCCACCTGCGCCCGCTGGTCGAGCGTCAGCCCTCGCGGCGAGACGCCCATGCGTCGACGAGTCGGTCGACCCGTTCGAGTCGCTCACGCACGGCAGCCTCGACCGCGTCCGCGTCGGCGTCTGGTCCGAGCTCGCGACCGGCCGCGAGGCCGACGAGGAATGCGGTGAGCGGCGCCCCCGGCCGTACTGCGCCATGGGCGACGTCGCGCACCATGTCGAGGATCGGGCCGACGACGCGGTCGAGCACGTCGTCGTCGACGTCGAGCTCAGGCCCGGCGGTGGCCAGCCATGCGTCCAGGTCACTCATCGTCGCGCCTCCTGCGGTCGTCGGGCGGCTCGCGCGTCGGCGACGCGTCGTCGCCCAGTGTGGCAGCGCGTCGTCACAGCGCGACAGGGGCGCCGTGCGCGAGCCGAAGTGTCCGCTGGCCCAGGTCCTCGGCCTCGTGCTGGTCGTGGGTGACGAGGATCGTCGGGACCTGACCGGCGGCGACGGCGCTGAGGACGACGTCGTGCAGCCGCCCCCGGACGGACGCGTCGAGCGAGGCGAACGGCTCGTCGAGCAGGAGCAGCCGGGGTTCGACGACGAGGGCTCGGGCGATCGCGACCCGTTGCGACTGCCCGCCAGAGAGCCTGTCCCCCCGGACGTCGGCGTGGTCGGCGAGCCCGACACGGTCGAGCCACTCGCGGGCGCGGTCGCGGGCGACGCGCGGCCGCACCCCGCGGGCCCGCAACCCGAACGCGACGTTCTCGACGGCCGTGAGGTGCCCGAAGACGAGGTGCTGCTGCGGGACGAGCCCGACGCCCCGCCGCTCGGGCGCGGTGCGGATGCCAGCCGCGACGTCGTCGAGCGCGACCCCCGCGAGCGTCACCCGGCCCGCGTCGACCGGCACCAGCCCGGCGAGGGCGCCGAGCAGCGTCGACTTCCCTGACCCGTTCGCTCCGACGAGGCTGAGCACCTCCCCCGGCTCGACCTCGAGCGTGGCGTCGAGCCGGAACTCTCCGCGCGTGACGACGACGCGCGCGGCCAGACCTGCCGGCTCGGCTCGGTCCGTCGTCGCGGCAGAGCCTGTCGCGGCAGCAGAGCCCGTCATCGCAGCCCGCCCAGCTCTGCCCCGCGGGAGGCCAGCCCGCCGAGCCACCGCGACCGTAGGGCGACGAGGACGACGAGCGAGACCGCGATGAGGACGAGCGACAGCGCGACGGCCGAGCCCGGGTCGCGTTCGAGGGCGAGGTAGATCGCGATCGGCATCGTCCGCGTCGTCCCGGGGAAGCTCCCGGCGAAGGTGATCGTCGCGCCGAACTCGCCGAGGGACCGGGCGAAGGCGAGCACGGCGCCGGCAGCGACGCCCGGGGCGACGAGGGGGAGCGTCACCCGCCGGAACACGTACCAGCGGCTTGCACCGAGCGAGGCGGCCATGCCCTCGACCCGGCCGTCGAGCCCGCGCAGCGCGCCGTCGACCGACAGCACGAGGAACGGCAGCGCGACGAACGTCTGAGCGAGGACGACGGCGGCGCTCGTGAACGGCACCTGGACGCCGAACCATGCGTCGAGGTGCTGCCCGAGCAGCCCGCGCCGGCCCAGGAGGCTGAGCAGCGCGACCCCGCCGACGACGGGTGGCAGCACCATCGGCATGGTGACGACCGCCCGGAGGAGGCCCGCCCCGGGCAGGTTGCCGCGCGCGATGAGCCACGCGAGCGGGACTCCGAGGGCGACGCTCAGCACGGTCGAGACGCAGGCCGTCCGGAGGCTGAGCAGGAGCGCCTCGGCGACGGGGCCGTCGGTGATGACGGCACCGATCCGGTCCCACGGTGCGGCGACGACGAGGGCGAGGAACGGCGCAACGAGAAGGAGGAGGGCGAGGAGCCCGGGGACGAGGAGGGCCAGGGGCGGGCGAGGCGCGCGCAGGCGTGCCCGGTCGTGGAGCGACGCCTCGGGACCGTTCACGACGGGACCTGGAATCCTGCCGCCTCCAGCACTCCGCGCCCCTCGGCGGAGCGGAGCAGGTCGACGAAGGCGTCGGCCGCGGCGGGGTTCGGCGCCTCTCGCACGGTCGCGACGACGAGGTCCGTCGTGCCCGCGGCTGGGTCGGGGAGCTCGATGGTGTGCACGTCGGGTCCCGCCCGTCGGGCGTCGGTGCGGTACACGAGGGCGGCGTCGACCTCACCGGAGACGACGAGGCCGAGGGACGCGGTGACGTTCTCGGTGTACGTGTCTGGCGCTGGCGTGAGGCCGGCGCCCGCGAAGGCGCGCGCGGCTGCGGCACCGCAGGGCACGTCGGTTGCGCACAGGGCGATGCGGAGCTCTCCTCGGGCGAGGTCGTCGAGGCCGCTCACGCGCGCGGGGTTGTCGGCGGGCGTCGCGATGACGAGGGTGTTCGTCGCGACGAGGCCCGGGTCCACGACGTGCGGGGCGGCGGCGTCCATCGTCGCGGAGGAGGCGGTGGCGAGGACGTCCGCCGGGGCGCCTGCGACGACCTGCGCCGCGAGCGCCGAGCTGCCTGCCGAGGGGATCGACACGGTGAGGCCGGGGTGGCGCTGCTCGAGGCGCTCCCCGAGCGTCGTGAACGCTCCCTCGAGCGAAGACGCGGCGAGGACGACGACTGTCCCGGTGAGAGGGGCGGGCTCGGCGGGGGTCGCGGACGCTCCGGGGGCGGTGGCGGACGCTCCGGGGGCGGACGGCGCGTCAAGGGCGGAGGCCGCGGGCTCGTGGGCGCAGCTCGTGAGAAAGAGCGGGAGGGCGAGCGCGAGGGCCGCTCCGAGGGCGCGGGCGCGTGGAGCGAGGGCCGCGCGTCGGGGGCGCTCCGGCTGTGTCATGCGAGACCGGTGCCGTGCTCGATGACGACGGACGTCGCCTTGACGCGCGCCGAGACGAGCGAGCCGGGCTCGAGGCCGAGCTCGTCGGCGGCTTCCCTGCTGATGAGCGAGACGACGCGGAACGGGCCGGCCTGGACGTCGACCTGGGCCATCACCCCGTCGCGGACGACGCGGGTGACGATTCCGTCGAAGCGGTTGCGTGCCGAGACCGCGCCGTCGCCGCCCTCGGGTGAATCGGCGAGCTCGCTCGCGAGTGCGGCGAGGTCGGCCCCGGCGACCGACCATCGACCGGCGTCTGAGCGCGTCGCGGGGAGACGGCCGGCGTCGATCCACCGGCGGACCGTGTCATCGCTCACTCCGAGCAGGCGAGCGGCGTCCGACGGTTTAAGCCTGGTCATGCGGCAAATCTATGCGGATCGTGCCGCACATGCACGGTCTTCGAGGAAGGGCCGCCTATCCACAGGGCGAGGGACTGCGTTCGCTTTCCACAATCTTGAGGCGATCTCGACGAAGGCATGGTTATTCGAACGTGTGTTCGATAGTGTGGTGGTGGGCCGCAGGGCGCGAGGCATGGGATGCGGCCCCCGCATCCCGGACGGCCAGACGCCCGGACGACCGGACGCCCGGACGACCAGACGCCGAGGACATGGAGGTGGACGTGGATCAGGACGTGATGACCCGGGTCTCCAGCCGCGACCTCGCGGGGGGTCCACCGGAGCCGCCCCTGGCGAGGCTCGCGGCGCGCCTCGACGCGCTCGACGCGGCGGTCGACGCCGTGCTGGCCGTTGAGCCGTCGACGGTGCACGGGCCCGCAGCGATCGACGCCTCCGGCCGGATCCAGCGCGCCGTCGATCGCCTCCGCGGTCAGCGCCTCGGTCTCGTCGGTCAGATCGACGCGGACGGGCTCTGGGCGCTCGACGCCATCCGCACGCTTCCGCACTGGCTGGCTCTCCGCGAGCGCGTCTCACTCACCTCCGCCCGCTCCGACGTCCGTACCGCACGCCTCCTGCGGGACGACCTCACATCGACGGCGCGACGCGTACGGACGGGCCACATCACCCCGGAGCACGTCGGCATCGTCGTCGGAGTGGCGGCCACCTCGCAGGCCAGGCGGGCGGCGCTCACGGCCGTGGTTGAGACGGGCGAACCCGAGCCCGCTCTGCAGGCACCGCGTCGTGGTGTGGACGTTCTCCTCGAGCTGGCCGAGGGCAGGAGCCTGCGCGACTTCACCCAGATCGCCCGACGCTTCGCCGTGGTCACCGACCCCGAGAGCGACGAGCGGGGCTATCGACTCGCGTCCGAGCGCGAGCACCTCGACCTCGCCCCGACGCTCGGCGGATACCACCTGACCGGGTTCCTCACCGAGGAGCACGGCCAGCTGCTCTCGACGGCGCTGACCGCCGTGACGGGCCCTCGTGAGCCCGGCTGCCCGCAGTCACCGGGCAAGCGCCGGGCCGTCGCCCTCGCTGGTCTCGCCATGCAGGCGCTCGACCGCGGGGGCCGCC
>JAFABT010000259.1 GCA_023425905.1 Actinomycetes bacterium
CCGGAAGCAGGCACGACCCGAATAGGCCGACCACACAACCAGGAAGACGACTTGGCATCAACTACCTGACACGCTGTTGAGTTCTCAAGGAACGAACGCGCACCTCGACTCGACCCTCTCGGGCCCGTCTCGGGGCAACTTCTCAAACTTACACCACCTCGCCGCCCTGGTCAACCACGCTTGTTCGCGTCGATGCCCAGCTGGGCTGAGCGGCGGGAACCGAATCTACCGCATCGAACCGGCCTTGATAAGCCTCGTTCGGAGCGACGATCCGCGGTCCGGGACCCTCCAGGTCGTTCCGGCCGATCAGCGCGTTGCGGCGCGAGCGACTGCGGTTCGATCAGAGGGGGTGGCCGTCCTGGCGGGACCAGCCTCCGGAGCGATGCTCCGTGTCTGTTCCTCCCTGCCGGGCGACGTGGAGAACATTAGGCAGGCCGCGGAGCCGGCGTCAAATCCGGCGGGTCAGACGCCCTCAGCAGGGCGGGTGTCGACGACGGCGAGCGTGCGCTTGCCTCGCCGGAGGACGGCCCACCGGCCGTGGAGCAGGTCCGTCTCCACCAGGTGCGCGGCCTCGTCCGCCACCCGGACGTTGTTCACCGACGCTCCGCCCTCTGCGATGGCGCGACGCGCCGCCGCCTTACTCGCGACGACGCCGGTCGCGGCGAACAGGTCGACGAGCGCGTCACCCACGGAACCCGTCGCACGCGGTAGCTCCGCGAGGGCCGCAGCCGTCGTCGCCTCGTCGAGGGCGGCGAGGTCACCCCTGCCGAACAATGCCTGGCTCGCCGCGATCACCTGCGCGACGGCCTGCTCACCGTGGACGAGCGCCGTGACGTCGTGCGCGAGCGCGCGCTGCGCCTCCCGGGCCGCGGGCCGCTCCGAGACGGCGGCCTCGAGCTCGGCGATCTCCTCCCGGGTTCGGAAGGTGAACACCTTGAGGTAGCCCACGACGTCTGCGTCCGCTGCGTTGAGCCAGAACTGGTAGAAGGCGTACGGGCTCGTCATCTCCGGGTCGAGCCACACCGTGCCTGACTCCGTCTTGCCGAACTTCGTGCCGTCCGCCTTCGTGATGAGAGGCGTCGTCAGGGCGTGCACGGCCGCGCCCTCGACCTTGCGGACGAGTTCCACCCCGGACAAGAGGTTGCCCCACTGGTCCGACCCACCCGTCTCGAGGCTCACGCCGTGCCGGCGGTAGAGCTCGAGGTAGTCCATGCCCTGGAGGATCTGGTAGCTGAACTCCGTGAAGCTGATCCCCTGGTCGGAGTCGAGCCGGCGCGCGACCGTGTCCTTCGCGAGCATCGTCCCCAGCCGGAAGTGCTTGCCGACGTCCCGCAGGAAGTCGATCGCGCTGAGCGGCGCCGTCCAGTCGAGGTTGTTCACCATGGTCGCGGCGTTGTCACCGTCGAAGGAGAGCAGCGGCGCGATCTGTGCCCGGATGCGGTCGACCCACGACTCGACGACGTCGCGCTCGTTGAGCGTGCGCTCCCCCGTCATCTTCGGATCGCCGATGAGGCCGGTCGCGCCACCCACGAGCGCGAACGGCCGATGTCCGGCGAGCTGGAGGCGTCGGACCGTGAGGATCTGGACGAGGTTGCCGATGTGCAGGCTCGGCGCCGTCGGGTCGAAGCCGCAGTAGAGCGAGACCGGGCCTGCGTCCAGCGCGGCGCCGAGCGCCTCCAGATCCGTGCTCTGGGCGACGAGCCCGCGCCAGGCGAGCTCCTCCAGGACGTCGCTCACGATTCTCCTCCACCGTCGTGCCTGCCACGGGCCCACGACGCGCGAGGTCGCGCGCTCGAACCTCCGCGGTGCGGACGGGCAGGTCGCTCGCGATCCTAGTGCGGGCCGTCGCCGGGAGGAGCAGCCTTCCGCGTGCGCGGCTTGCCGCCTGGCCGGAACGTCGACACCGTCGGATCCCCCGCGAGCCACAGCCGCCACGGGAACGCCTCCGGGTCCGCGCCTGGCCCGTTGACGCCGACGCGTGGCCCCTCGGCCACAGCGGCGGGGGCAGCCTCCCGGTTCCGTAGGACGAGGTCACCGTCCGGGTCGAGCAGGTCCGCGCCATAGAGGCCGAAGTCGATCGCCAGCGCGACCGTGAGGCGCGCAGGCCCGCGTGCAAGATCGGTGTCCGCACGCGTGACACCGGCCGCCGCACGACGGGCCCGCGCGACCGACACTCCTGCCACCACCTCGCCCGCCCGGACGAGCACGCCGCCCGCCGCGCCCTCAGGACCGGCGACGACGTTCGCGCAGTGGTGCAGACCAAGGTGACGGTAGACGTACAGGTGCCCGCCAGCGCCGAACATCGCCCGATTACGCTCGCTCAGCCCCCGAAAGGCATGCGACGCGGGATCCGACTCACCGCGATAGGCCTCGACCTCCGTGATGCGCAGCGTCACGTCACCGTCGTCCGATCGCCGCGTGAGCGTGGCGCCCAGGAGGTCGCGTGCGAGGTCGAGCGGGTCCCGGTCGAACCACGCGCGCGGCGGGATCACCCCACCAACCGACCGCCCCTGGGCGTCCGGCGGAGCCGTCACAGCGGGCCGTCGTCGGGGACGCGCGGAACCGTCCGCGGCGCGCGCGCATCCTTGACGAGTCGTCCCATGCCATCGACGTGGACGACGGCCCGCTCACGCGTCCGGTTACGCGCGAAGTGCTCCGACTCCGCGACCATCCACTCCTCCCAGTGCGGACGCGAGGCTTCACCGTCCCGCGCGAGCCCGCGCACCATGCGCAGCGCGGCTGGTGCCTCGACCCACACCGTCACCGCAGCGACGTCCTCGGCCTCGAGCCGGGCGGAGCCGCAGCCCTCGAGGACGAGCACGTCCGTCGCCGGGACGAGATGCTGCTCCGCGAACGCCTCGAGGTGCCAGTCGTACCGCCGGTACCGGCCGGCTCGCCGCTCGCGGAGCGGAGCAAGCACGTCCGCCTCGAGGCGGGCCCATGCCCCCTCGAGCCCGCCCCACCCCTCATAGATGTCGTCCATGTGGAGCACGGGGCACACGATGCGACGCGCGAGCTCGGCCGACAGCGTCGACTTGCCGGACCCGGCCGGGCCGTCGATGCACACGAGCCGTGTCCGGCCCAGCCGCACCGGCGCAGAGGCGAGCGCCTCCACGATCGCGTCGATCGCCTCGTCCACCATGCCTCAGCCGTTCGCCCAGGCACGCAGCTCGGCTGCGCGCTCGCGCGCGACCTCGAGCTGCTCGGCCACCCGAGCGGGAGCCGTGCCGCCGACGCCGTCGCGCGAGGCGAGCGAGCCCGCGACCGAGAGCACGTCGCGCACGTCGGGCGTGAGCTCCGCAGAGATCTCCCCGAGCTCGTGGTCCGTGAGGTCCCAGAGCTCGATGCCGCGCTCGTCGCACACGCGCACGCACTCGCCTGCGAGCTCGTGCGCGACCCGGAACGGCACCCCACGACGGACGAGCCACTCCGCGACGTCGGTCGCGAGCGAGAACCCCTGCGGGGCCAAGGAGGCCATCCGCGCGGTGTCGAACGTGAGGGTCGCGACCATGCCTGAGAACGCGGGCAGCAGGACCGTGAGCGTGTCGACCTGGTCGAACACGGGCTCCTTGTCCTCCTGGAGGTCCCGGTTGTACGCGAGAGGCAGCCCCTTGAGCGTCGCGAGCAGACCCGTGAGGTCCCCGATGAGCCGGCCAGCCTTGCCGCGTGCGAGCTCAGCGACGTCGGGGTTCTTCTTCTGCGGCATGATGCTCGACCCGGTCGAGTACGCGTCGTGCAGCCGAACGAAGCCGAACTCCTTCGTGCTCCAGAGCACGACCTCCTCGGCGAGCCGCGAGAGGTCGACCCCGATCATCGCCGCGACGAACGCGAACTCGGCGACGACGTCCCGGCTGGCCGTGCCGTCGATCGAGTTCTCGACCGGGCCGGTGAAGCCGAGCTCCGCCGCCACCGCGGCCGGGTCGAGCCCGAGCGAAGACCCCGCGAGCGCACCCGAGCCGTACGGCGAACGGGCCGCACGCGCGTCCCAGTCGACGAGCCGATCGACGTCGCGCAGCATCGGCCACGCGTGGGCAAGCAGGTGGTGCGCGAGCAGGACCGGCTGGGCGTGCTGCAGGTGCGTGCGCCCGGGCATGGGCGCGTCAGGGTGCGCGTCAGCCTGATCGACGAGCGCGTCGACGACGTCGAGCAGCAGGCCCGCCACGACGCGCGCCTCCTCACGCAGGTACATCCGCACGAGCGTCGCGATCTGGTCGTTGCGCGACCGGCCGGCCCGGAGCTTGCCCCCGAGCTCCGGCCCCGCACGGTCGATGAGCCCGCGCTCGAGGGCCGTGTGGACGTCCTCGTCACCGGGCTCGGGACCGAACGCGCCCGACGCGACCTCGACGTCGAGCGCGTCGATCGAGGCGAGCATCCCCTCGAGCTCGGCATCGTCGAGCAGGTCGGCCCGGTGGAGCACACGCGCGTGCGCGCGCGACCCGGCGAGATCGTGCCGGGCGAGCCGCCAGTCGAAGTGCGTCGAACGGCTGAGCTCGGCGAGCGCGTCCGCGGGACCACCGGCGAACCGGCCTCCCCACAGGCTCACCCGCTGAGCCCCCGTGCCCTGCGCCTGGTCAGTCATCGGAGGCAGGGAGGTCGCCGACGCCGAGGTCCGGGCCGTTGCCGAAGCGCACGTCGCGGGCCGCGGCGAGCTTGGAGGACAGGCCGTAGATCTCGATGAAGCCGCGCGCGGCCGACTGGTCGAAGGAGTCGCCCGTGTCGTAGGTCGCGAGGTTGAAGTCGTAGAGGCTGGACTCCGAGCGACGCCCGGTCACCGTCGCACGACCCCCGTGCAGCACGAGGCGGACCTCGCCGGAGACGTAGCGCTGGGTGTCCTCGATGAACGTGTCGAGCGAGTGCTTGAGCGGGGAGAACCACTGGCCGTCGTAGACGAGCTCCGTCCAGCGCTGCTCGACGCCCCGCTTGAAGCGGGCCTGCTCGCGCTCGACCGTGACGTTCTCGAGCTCCTGGTGCGCCGCGATGAGCGCGATCGCGCCCGGCGCCTCGTAGACCTCGCGCGACTTGATGCCGACGAGGCGGTCCTCGACGATGTCGATCCGGCCGACGCCCTGCGCGCCCGCACGACGGTTCATCTCCTGGATCGCCTGCAGCGGCGTCACCGGCACGCCGTCGATCGCCACGGGCACGCCGCGGTCGAAGGTGAGGACGACCTCGTCGGCGACCGGCGGGAAGGTCGGGTCGTCGGTGTAGGTGTAGACGTCCTTCGTCGGGGCGTTCCAGATGTCCTCGAGGAAGCCGGTCTCGACCGCCCTGCCCCACACGTTCTGGTCGATCGAGAACGGGTTGTGCTTCGTTGTCTCGATCGGAAGCTTCTTGCGCGTCGCGTATTCGATCGCCTTGTCCCGGGTGAGCGCGAGGTCGCGCACCGGCGCGATGCACGTGAGGTCCGGGGCGAGCGAGGTGATGCCGACCTCGAAGCGGACCTGGTCGTTGCCCTTGCCCGTGCACCCGTGCGCGACCGTCGTCGCGCCGAACTGGCGGGCGGCACGCACGAGGTGCTTGACGATGACGGGCCGAGACAGCGCCGACACGAGCGGGTAGCGGTCGAGGTAGAGAGCGTTGGCCTGCAGCGCAGGCATGCAGTACTCCGTCGCGAACTCCTCGCGGGCGTCGGCGACGTACGCCTCGACCGCACCGCAGTCGAGCGCGCGCTGGCGGATGACGTCGAGGTCCTCGCCGCCCTGGCCGACGTCGACGGCCACGGCGATCACCTCGGCCCCGGTGGCCTCGGCGATCCAGCCGATGCCCACGGAAGTGTCCAGTCCGCCGGAGTAGGCGAGGACGACGCGATCAGTCATGAGAGTTCTCTTTCATCCAAGGGGGTGCTGCGGGTCAGTGTGGCAGTGCCGGCGGACGCGGGTGCGACCCGTCCGGAAGTCGATCGGGGGCCTGGGAGATCACGCGCCGTCCGAGGCCAGGGCAAGGAAGCGTGCGGCGACGTCGGCAGCTCCCGCGCCGTCGCCGTCGCGCGCGATCACGAGGACGGTGTCGTCCCCCGCGATCGTCCCGAGCACGGAGGGCAGCACGGAGTGGTCGATCGCCGAGGCGAGGAACTGCGCGGCCCCAGGAGGCGTGCGGAGAACGACGAGGTTGCCCGAGTGCTCCGCCGTGACGAGCAGCTCCGCACAGAGCCGCGCGAGGCGCGCCGCGAGGTACTCCTCGTCCGGCACGGGCTGGGGGGTGCGGTCGCCGCCCTCGCCGGGGAGCGCATAGACGAGAGCGCCAGAGGCGCCGCGAACCTTGACCGCCCGCAGCTCGACGAGGTCGCGCGAGAGGGTGGCCTGCGTCGTCGTGAGACCCTCGCCCGCGAGCGCCTCGGCGAGCTCGACCTGCGACCGGACCTCCTGGCGCGCGAGCATCGCGGTGATCATCGCGTGCCGCGCCGCCTTGGTCTGCAGCGCCGGGGACGGGGCGGTCACTTGGCTTCCAGGAGCCAGGTGAGCAGCGCCTTCTGCACGTGGAGCCGGTTCTCTGCCTCGTCCCACACGACGGAGCGGGGCCCGTCGAGCACGTCGGCGGTGATCTCCTTGCCACGGTACGCGGGGAGGCAGTGGAGGACGAGGACGTCGGGCGAGGCCTTCTCGAGGAGGGCGTCGTCGATCGCGAAATCGACGAAGGCCGCCTCACGGCGCTCCTGCTCGGCCTCGTCGCCCATCGACACCCACGTGTCGGTCGCGACGACGTCCGCGCCAAGCACCGCGTCGGCCGCGTCGTGGACCACCCTCACCGAGCCGCCGTGCTCCGCGGCGATCCGCTCGGCGTCCGCGACGATCGCCGGGTCCGGCAGGTCACCGGCCGGCGTGCCGATCGTCACGTGCATCCCGGCGAGCGCGCCGCCCAGGAGGTAGGAGTGCGCCATGTTGTTCGCGCCGTCGCCCAGGTAGGTCAGACGCGTGCCGCTGAGCGCGTCGACGCCGCCCGCACGATGCTGCGCGATCGTCATGAGGTCCGCGAGCACCTGGCACGGGTGGAACTCGTCGGTGAGCGCGTTGACGACGGGGACGCGCGACGCCGCAGCCATCTCCTCGATCCGGGTCTGGGCGAAGGTCCGCCACACGATCGCCGCGCACTGCCGCTCGAGGACCCGCGCCGTGTCGGCGATCGGCTCGCCCCGGCCCAGCTGGCTCGAGGCGGCGTCCATGAGCATCGGGTACCCGCCGAGCTCTGCCACCCCGACGGCGAACGACACCCTCGTCCGGGTCGAGGGCTTGTCGAAGAGCACGGCGACCGAGCGGGGCCCGGCCAACGGAGTGCGGATGAAACGGTCGTCGTGGAAGGCGAGCGCAAGCTCGAGCACCTCACGCTGCTCACGCTGCGAGAGGTCGTCGTCGCGAAGGAAGTGGCGGGTCATGAGCTGGCCTCGGCTTCGGGGTCGGTCGGGACGCGGACGGCGGCGAAGAACGCGATGGCCTCGTCGGCCTGCTCGCGGGTGAGGACGAGCGGCGGCGCGAGCCTGATCGTGTCGGGTGCGACCGCGTTGACGATGATCCCGGCGTCGAGCGCGGCATCGGCGACCTGGGCGGCGACGGGGGCCGCGAGCACGACCGCGAGCAGCAGCCCGTGGCCACGCGTCTCGACGACGAGCGGGTTCCCCGCGCCCGCGATCTCCCGGGCCAGGTATGAGCCGACGTCACGGACGCGGTCGAGCAGGCCGTCGCGCTCGATGACGCCGAGCGTCGCAAGGGCGGCGGCCGCGGCGACCGGGTTTCCGCCGAAGGTCGTCCCGTGCTGGCCACGGCCAAGGAGACCCGAGGTGTCCTCGCCGAAGGTGACGAGCGCGCCGACGGGGAACCCGCCGCCGAGGCCCTTGGCAAGGGTCATCGCGTCCGGGACGACCCCACCGCCGATCTCGGGGACGTGATGCGCGAACCAGGCCCCGACCCGGCCCACGCCGCTCTGGACCTCGTCGAGGACGAGAAGCGTGCCGTGGGCCCGGGTGAGCTCCCGCGCGGCCACGAGATAACCCGGCGGCAGCGGACGGACGCCGGCCTCGCCCTGGACGGGCTCGACGAAGAGCGCGGCGACGTCACCCGGGGCGAGTGCGGCCTCGAGGGCGCCGACGTCACCGAAGGGCACCCACTCGACGCCCGCGGGCAGCGGCTCGAACGGGGCGCGGTAGGCGGCCTTGTGCGTGAGCGCGAGCGCGCCCATGGACCGCCCGTGGAACGCGCCCTCGAGCGCGAGGACGCGGGTCCGCCCCGTCCGGCGGGCGAGCTTGAAGGCGGCTTCGTTCGCCTCGGTGCCGGAGTTCGTGAAGAAGACCCGCGAACCCTCGGGAGCCCGGGCGAGGTCGAGCAGCCGCTCCGCGAGTGCGATCTGCGTCGGGGTGCCGAAGAAGTTCGACACGTGCCCGAGCGTCCCGAGCTGGGCGCTGATCGCCGCCGTGAGGGTCGGGTGGGCGTGGCCGAGCGCGTTGACCGCGATGCCCGCGAGCAGGTCGAGGTAGCGGGCGCCGTCCGTGTCCCAGACGTAGACGCCCTCGCCCCGGGCGAGCACCCGCTGCGGCGGCCCGAAGGTGTCCATGACGGACCGGGTGTGGCGCGAGGTCCACTCGGCGCCCGAGCCGGGGCCGACGAGCTCGTCCGAGCCGACTCCTGCGGTGAGGTCCACGTGCCCGCTCATGGCGTGTCCTCCTCCTCGACCACGGGGAACTGGCCGGTGAAGGGCACGGGCGGCGTCTCAGCGTCGGGCAGCACCATCGTGCCGATCCCGTCCGCGGTGAAGACCTCGACGAGGATCGAGTGCGGCTGGCGTCCGTCGATGACGTGGGCCCGCCCCACCCCGCCCTCGACGGCGCGCGCGCACGCCTCCATCTTCGGCCGCATGCCGTGGTCGAGCGACGGCATGAGCTCGGCCAGCTGCGACAGGCGGATACGGCGCGCGAGCGAGGTGCGGTCCGGCCACCTCGTGTAGAGGCCCTCGACGTCGGTGAGCACGATGAGCTTGCGGGCGCCGAGCGCGATCGCGAGCGCGGCGGCCGCGGTGTCGGCGTTGACGTTGAGGACCTGGGTCGGGTCCTCGATGTCGGGGGCCACGGTCGAGACGACGGGGATCCGGCCGGCCTCGAGCAGATCGATGACCGCCCCGGGGTTGACCTCGACGACGTCCCCCACCTGTCCGACGTCGACCCGCTCGCCCGCGACGACTGCGTGCCGGCGCCGGGCCTGGAGCAGTCCGGCGTCCTCCCCCGACAGGCCGACCGCGTAGGGACCGTGCGCGTTGAGCAGCCCGACGAGCTCCCGGGAGACCTGGCCGGTGAGGACCATGCGGACGACGTCCATCGCCTCGGGGGTCGTCACACGCAGCCCGCCGCGGAACTCCGACTCGATACCGAGCCGCGCGAGCATCGTCGAGATCTGCGGACCGCCACCGTGGACGATGACGGGCTTGATGCCGACCTGGTGGAGGAAGACCATGTCCTCGGCGAAGGCGCGCTTGAGGTCGTCGTCGATCATCGCGTTGCCGCCGTACTTGACGACGGCGATCGTGCCCTTGAAGCGCTGCAGCCACGGCAGCGCCTCGATGAGGACGTGGGACTTCTCGGTCGCGGTGAGCGCCGGGACGTTGACGGGTTCGGTCATGAGGAGTACGCGCTGTTCTCGTGGACGTAGTCGTGCGTGAGGTCGTTCGTCCACACGGTGGCGGACGCGGTGCCTGCGTGAAGGTCGACGTCGATGCGCACCTCGCGCTGCGAGGCGAGGTCGACGAGGTCGCGGTCGTCGCCGACGCTCCCGGCACGGCAGACCTGGACCCCGTTGATCGCGACGTCGAGCGCGTCGGCCTCGAAGGCCGCGACCTCGACGGGAACCGTGCCGACCGCGGCGAGCACCCGACCCCAGTTGGGGTCGTTGCCGAAGATCGCGGCCTTGAGCAGGTTGGACCGGGTGACGGCGCGGGCGACGGCGACCGCCGCCTCCTCGCTCTTGGCCCCACGGACCGTCACGGCGATGTCGTGGCTCGCACCCTCGGCGTCCGCGACGAGCTTGCGGGCGAGATCTGCGCAGGCGGCGCGGACGATCTCGCGGAGCTGAGCGCCGCTGGCCTCCACGCCGGAGGCTCCTGAGGCGAGGAGGACGACCGTGTCGTTCGTCGACATGCAGCCGTCGGAGTCGACGCGGTCGAAGGTCGTCGCGGTGGCTGCGCGCAGCGCCTCGTCGGCCTGCGCCGCGGTGACGACGGCGTCGGTCGTGAGCACGACGAGCATCGTCGCGAGGCCTGGCGCGAGCATCCCCGCGCCCTTGGCCATCCCGCCCACGGACCAGCCGTGACCGCTCGCGACGTGCACCGTCTTCGCCACGGAGTCCGTCGTGAGGATCGCGTGCGAGGCCTGGTCCCCGCCGTCCTCGGACAGCTCTGCTGCGGCGGAGTCGACGCCTGCGAGCAGCGATTCCATGGGGAGCCGAAGCCCGATGAGGCCGGTCGAGCACACGAGGACGTCCCCGGCGCTCGTGCCGAGGGTCGCCGCGACGTGCTCCGCGGTGCGGTGGGTGTCGGCGAAGCCCTCCGGCCCCGTGCAGGCGTTCGCACCGCCCGTGTTGAGGACGACGGCCCGTGCCCGGCGGTCGGCGACTGCCTGCCGCGACCAGGTGACGGGTGCAGCGACGACGCGGTTGCTCGTGAACACCGCGGCGGCGACGTCGAGCGGGCCGTCGTTGACGACGAGAGCGACGTCGGGGCGGCCGCTCGACTTCAGCCCGGCGGCGACGCCTGACGCCCGAAATCCTGCGGGTGCGGTCACGGTCACGGTGCGACTCCGTTCACTGGGAGGCCGGTCGCCTCGTCGAGCCCGAGGGCGAGGTTGAGGGACTGCACGGCCGCGCCGGCCGTTCCCTTCACGAGGTTGTCGATCGCCGCGACGACGACGACGCGTCCGGCGCGCTCGTCGACGGCGACCTGGACGAGGGCGGTGTTCGCCCCGAGGGTGGCTGCGGTCGACGGCCACTGGCCTTCGGGCAGCAGATGGACGAACGTCTCGTCGGCGTAGCTCTCGGCCCAGGCGCGGCGGACGTCGACAGGCTGCGCACCGGGTGCGAGCGGTGCGGTCACGGTGGCGAGGATGCCCCGCGCCATCGGGACGAGCGTGGGCGTGAAGGAGATCCGGACGCGCTCGGCCCCCGCGACGGTGAGGTTCTGCTCGATCTCGGGGATGTGCCGGTGGCTGCCGCCGACGGCGTAGGGCTGTGCCGCCCCGAGACCCTCGCTCGCGAGGAGGTGCGTCTTGAGCGCCTTGCCCGCCCCGGAGTACCCGTTGGCGAGGACCGCGACGACGTCGGTCGCGTCGACGACGCCTGCGCAGACACCGGGCTGGAGCGCGAGCGTGACGGCGGTGACGTTGCACCCGGGCACCGCGATCCGCCGGGCCCCCGCGAGCAGCGAACGCTGCGCGGAAGCGGTCCGCTCGCCTGCGTGCAGCAGCTCGGGCATCCCGTAGGGCCAGGTCCCGGCGTGCGGACTGCCGTAGAACGCCTGCCATGCCGCGGCGTCGGAGAGCCTGTGGTCTGCCCCGAGGTCGACGACGACGGTCGCCGGGTCGTGCTCCGCGAGCTGCGCCGCGACCGCACCCGAGGCGCCGTGCGGCAGCGCGAGGACGACGACGTCGTGCCCGGCCAGCCGCTCGACCTCGGTGGGCTCGAGGACGCGGTCCGCGAGCGCTCGCAGGTGCGGCTGGGACGAGCCGAGCGGACTGCCTGCGGTCGAGTGCGCGGTGAGCGCCCCGATGCGCGCGTCAGGATGCTCGAGCAGCAGCCGGAGGACCTCGCCCCCGGCGTACCCGCTCGCTCCTGCGACTGCGACGGTGAATGCCATATGCATGAATATACATCCAAGCGGAGGATCATGCTGTCGCTGCGGCGGCGCGTCGGAGAACGTCCCAGCAGGTGGGCGTCAGGACGCCGTGAGAGCGAGGTGATCGCGGACCTGCCGCTTGATCCGCGCGAGCATGCCGGTCATGCCGTGCAGCCGGAGCGGAGTGATCGCCGCGGTGAGGCCGATCGTGAAGGGGAAGTCGTCCGGCACGGCGAGCACCTCGGCGGTGCTCGCACCCTCGAGCCCCTCGGTGAGGATGGCCGCGAAGCCGCGGGTCGTCGGCGCCTCGGGCGGAGCGGCCGCGACGAGGTGGACGCGGTCGCCGGAGACCTCCGCGAGCACACGGACCGGAGACTGGCACTCCTCGACCTTCTCGAGCAGGCCCGGGTGGAGCAGGTAGCGTTCCGGCAGCTCCGGCAGCCCACGGGACAGCTCGAGGAGCAGCTGGAGCCGGTCCGGCACCTCGAGCTCGAGGAAGTCCTCACGCAGGGCCGCGAGCGCGCGCGGCAGAGCGGGCGTCGTCTCCGTCGGGGTGGTCGAGGTCATGACCCGATCCTCTCAAGTGGGGCGGCGTTGCGCCGGTCAGGAGCATGCCGCACCGCCCGCCGGCGCCGACCAGGCGCAGGCGGGCGGTCGCGTGGCGATCAGGCGGGGACGAGGCCGGGCTCGGCACCCTTGACGACGGGGACGCGCACGGCGTTGCCCCACTCGGTCCACGAGCCGTCGTAGTTGCGGACGCGGTCGACGCCGAGCAGGTGCGTGAGCGCGAACCACGTGTGGCTCGAGCGCTCGCCGATGCGGCAGTAGGTGATGACGTCGTCCGTCGTGGACAGGCCGATCCCGCCCTCGAGGTAGATCGCCTCGAGCTCCGCGCGCGACTTGTACGTGCCGTCCTCCGCGACCGCGGTCGCCCACGGCACGTTGTGCGCCGTCGGGATGTGGCCGGTCCTCAGCGCGCCCTCCTGCGGGTAGTCGGGCATGTGCTGCAGCTCGCCGGTGTACTCGCGCGGCGAACGGATGTCGACGATCGGGTTGCCGAAGTGGGCGAGGACGTCCTCCTTGAACGCGCGCAGCGTGCGGTCGTCGCGCTCGATGACGGGGTACTCGACGGGCGCGGGACGCGGCACGTCGGTCGCGAG
>JAFABT010000261.1 GCA_023425905.1 Actinomycetes bacterium
CGCCCGCGGGGCAGCCCTCCCCGGGGCCCGAGGCAACCTGGGGGGTGGGGGCCTCCCGGGCCGACGCATGGCGCAAAGCGTGGGGCTTCGTGCCAGGAGACGAGGGCGCCCCGCCCGGCGTGCCCCCGCGCGAGTCGGACCCGCACGACCCGTCAGCACCGACCGAGGGAGGGACCCGATGACCGGCCACGCGCGCATGCGACGGACTGCGGGTGCTCTCGTCGCGGGGGTGTTCGCTCTGGGTCTCCTTGGATGCGCCCCGGATCTGCCGCAGCCGGAGCCGGACGCGGTTCCTGCAGTCCCGCCCCCTGCGCTCACGCTCGAGCAGACGGATCGGGTTCTCGTGTCGGTGGCGTCGACGCTGGAGGAGGCGGACAAGGCCCGCGATGCGGCCATCGCCAAGCGACGACTCTCGGGGCCCGCCCTCGCCATCCGGGCTGCCGAGTACACGGTGGAGAAGGCGGTGAAGGGCACCGACACCTTCATCGAGGTCCCGACGAAGGTGCAGACCGTCATCGTTCCGGAGACGGAGTCGTGGCCGCGCACGGTCATCGCGGTGAGCGAGCAACCTGAGGACCTCCAGAGCCCGCGGCTGCTGCTCCTTCGCCAGGAGGGCCCGAGATCGACGTACAAGCTCTGGGCCTGGGCGCGCATGCTGCCCGGAGCGGTCATGCCGCTCACGTCGGCGGCCGAGACGGGCAGCGCACCCCTTGCGCTCGACACGCAGGGCCTCGTCGTCGCCCCGTCCGACGTCGCCGACCGCTACGCCGACGTCCTCGTGAAGGGCTCGGACTCCGAGCACGCGTCGCTCTTCGAGGACAAGGACCGTTTCCGAGAGTCGATCGCCGCCGCTCGCAAGACCCTCAAGGGATTCGCCAAGGACGCGGGCGGCAAGTACACCGAGACGATCACGCCGGACACCGAGAAGGCGAGCGCGGTCCAGACGACCACGGGCGGCGCGATCGTCGTCGTACGGATGAACCACGAGCAGTCGATCTCGGTCGACGACGGCTACTCGATCCAGCTGCCGGCGGCTGATGCAGCGCTGCTCGGGTCGAAGGAGATCAAGAAGAAGGTCACCTACCTGTGGACGGACGTCGTGGCGTTCTACGTACCCCCGTCTGGCGCAGGGGAGACGATTCACGTCCTGGCGGTCGAGCACTTCCGCACGGACGTCAAGGGCTCGTGACCTCGGACGATCGCCCGCCCTCAGCGCGCGCGATGAGCGCCCTGTCACCGATGACGAAGGAGCACCACCGATGAGCACCCCCGCCCCCGGCCCGCGGCCGGGACTCGACATCCGCGGCGCCGTCGACCTGTCGGCGCTTGCGCGGCCGGCCACGCCCCCGCCGGGCACGGACGGGGGCCTCCCTCTTCCCGGGCAGTGGACCGTCGACGTGACGGAGGCCGGATTCCAGGAACTCGTCGAGAGCTCCGTGACCCACCCGGTCGTCGTCGTCCTGTGGGCCACGTGGAGCGAGACCTCGATCTCCGTCGCGACCGAGCTCGGCAAGGCGGCCGACGCGTATGCGGGCCGGTTCCTGCTCGCCCGGGTTGACGCAGAGGCGCAGCCGCAGATCGCGGCGGCGTTCCAGGCGCAGGCCGTCCCGACGGTCGTCGCCGTGCTGGCGGGCCAGCCTGTCCCGCTGTTCCAGGGCGCTGCACCCGCGAATCAGGTGGGGGAGCTGCTCGAGCAGCTCCTTGCCGCGGCGGCGGCCAACGGAATCACCGGGCTCGCGCCCGCACGCGGCGGCGCCCCGGCTCCGGAGGTGCCCGCGGAGCCCGAGCTTCCGCCGTTGCACCAGGCGGCGTACGACGCGATCGAGGCGGACGACCTCGAGGCCGCGGCCGATGCGTACGAGGCAGCGCTGCGTGAGAACCCCAGGGACGACCTGGCCAGGGCCGGCAGGGCCCAGGTAGGACTGCTCCGGCGGACGCGCGACCTCGACCTGGCGGCGACCAGGGAGGCCGCGGCCGCCCGTCCGCAGGATGTCGCCGCCCAGCTCGCGGTCGCTGACCTCGACCTCGCAGGAGGGAAGGTCGAGGACGCCTTCGGGCGGCTGCTCGACGTGATCCGCATCCTGCCCGCAGCCGAGAAGGACGCGGTGCGAGCCCGGTTGCTCGACCTCTTCGAGATCGTGGGCGCGGAGGACGAGCGGGTCGTCCGAGCGCGCCGGGCGCTCGCAAACGCGCTGTACTGACGCCTCGGAGGCGCCCGCGCGCACGGCGTCCCGGCGCTCTCCGGGGCGGGTGAGCCAGGTCACGCCGACCTGACTTGACCTGCGACGCACGCGCTCCGTAATGTTCTCGATGTCGCCCCGACAGGGAGGAACAGACACGGAGCCAAGCTCCGGAGGCTGGTCCCGTCGGAGAAGACAAATCCTCGAACATCACTCCTGGTCACCGGCCTGTCATAGGTCGTCACCGGGAAGTTCGAGGCGCGTGGAGCCAGTCCGGCCGCGCAGTCACGATCGCCAGCGGCGAACTTGACTGCCAGGAACAGCCAGGCTAGGTTAGAGAGGTTGCCCCGTGGCGGGCCCGAGAGGGTCGAGTCGAGGTGCGCGTTCGTTCCTTGAGAACTCAACAGCGTGTCAGGTAGTTGATGCCAAGTCGTCTTCCTGGTTGTGTGGTCGGCCTATTCGGGTCGTGCCTGCTTCCGG
>JAFABT010000279.1 GCA_023425905.1 Actinomycetes bacterium
CGTTTCGCACTCACCGTGCGCACGGGCGCGCGCGCGAGCGCGGTCGAGGACCTTGCCGTCACCGGTGTCGCCGTCGGCAGCGCCGACGTGCAGCCCGGCGACCTCTTCGTGGCGCTCGCCGGCCTGCGCACGCACGGTGCGCGCTTCGCCGGTGAGGCGGCGGCGGCGGGCGCGGTCGCGGTGCTCACCGACGAGGCCGGTGTCGAGCTCGCCCACGCGGTCGGTCTCCCCGTGCTCGTCGCGGACGACCCGCGCGACGTCGTCGGACCGCTGGCCGCCCACGTCCACGGGAACCCGGGCGAGGACCTCGTCACCGTGGGCGTCACGGGCACCAACGGCAAGACCACGACGGCCTACTTCGTCGAGGCGGCCCTCCGCGCCCGGCACGGCTCGACCGCGATGCTCGGGACGGTCGAGCTCCGGGTCGGCTCCGAGACGATCGAGAGCCCGCGGACGACGGTCGAGTCGAGCGTCCTGCACGCGATCCTCGCGCTCGCGCGCGAGCGGGGCGTCGGGGCGGTCTCGATGGAGCTCTCCTCGCACGCGCTCGCTCTCGGACGGACCCACGGGCTCGTGCTCGACGTCGTCGGGTTCACCAACCTCCAGCGTGACCACCTTGACTTCCACGGCGACATGGAGGGCTACTTCCGCGACAAGTCGCGTGCCTTCCAGCCCGAGCAGGCCCGCCGCGGCGTCGTCGTCGTCGACGACGCCTGGGGTCGGCGGCTCGCGGCCGAGGCGCCCATCCCCGTCGAGACCGTCTCGACTCACGTCGGCGCGCCCGAGGCGGAGGCCGCGGACTGGGCGGTGCTCGAGGCGGACGTCGGGCTCGACGGCGTGGGCTCGACCTTCGTGCTGCGGGGGCCGGACGGTGCGAGGCACGCCGCGGCGAGCCCGCTGCCGGGTCTCGTCAACGTCTCCAACGCCGCGCTCGCGATCGTCCTCGCGCACCGGGCGGGGGTCGATCTGGACGCCGCGATCGACGCGGTCGGCGGTGCGAGCTCGATCCCCGGACGCATGGAGCGTGTCATCGAGCGTGGCGACGGCTGGCCGCTGTGCCTCGTCGACTACGCGCACACGCCCGACGCGCTCACCCTCGCGCTCGAGGCCGTGCGGCCCATCACGCCGGGGCGGCTCGTCCTCGTCCTCGGCTCGGACGGCGACCGGGACCAGGGCAAGCGGCCGATCATGGGGGAGATCGCGGCCCGGCTCGCGGACGTCGTCGTCGTCACCGACGAGAACCCCCGCTCCGAGGCCCCCGCGACGATCCGCGCGGCGATCCTCGACGGTGTGCGCACGGTGCGCCCCGACCTGCAGGACGTGCACGAGGCCACCTCGCGCGCCGACGCCATCCGCGACGCGCTCGCGCTCGCCGACCCGAAGGGCACGATCATCATCACCGGCAAGGGGCACGAACCCACCCAGGAGATCGCCGGGGTGTTCCACCGGTACAACGACCGCGACGGCTTCCTCGCGGCTCGCTCCGCGGGCGTCGTGCCCGGGGCCGCTCGATGACCGCCGCCCCGAACAGCCCGGCTGGCGTCGTCGCAGCACTCGGTCCGCGCACCGCGGGCGAGGTCGCTGAGGTGACCGGAGGCCGGCTCGTGCCCGCGGGCCTCGACCCCGAGACGGTCGTCGATGGGCCCGTCGTGCTCGACTCCCGGTACGTCGAGGACCGTTCCCTCTTCCTCGCACTCCCCGGGGATCACGTCGACGGGCACGACTTCGCAGCCCAAGCGGTCGACCGGGGCGCGGCCCTCGTGCTCGCGACCCGTGAGACTCTCGGCCCGGACGGCGAGGTGCTGCCCGCGGTCGTCGTGGACGACGTCGCCGAGGCGCTCGGCCGTCTCGCCGCCCACCACCTCGCCCGGCTCCGCCGCACCGGCCCGGTCGAGGTCGTCGGTGTCACCGGATCGGTCGGAAAGACGACGACGAAGGACCTGCTGCTTCAGGTGCTCTCCGCCGCAGGCCCCACCGTGGCGCCCGAGCGCAGCTTCAACAACGAGATCGGCCTGCCGCTCACAGTGCTCCGGGCCGACGCGAGCACGCGGTTCCTCGTCCTCGAGATGGGCGCGAGCGGCCTCGGGCACATCGCCTACCTCACGCGCATCGCACCGCCCGACGTCGCGGTCGTGCTCCGGGTCGGGTCGGCGCACGTCGGGGAGTTCGGCGGCGTCGAGGCCATCGCGACGGCGAAGGCCGAGATCGTCCAGGGCATGGTCGAGGGGGGCACCGCGGTGCTCAACGCTGACGACGCGCGGGTCGCCGCGATGGCGGACCTCGCTGTCGGGTCCGTGACGACCTTCGGCACCCGTGCCGGCGCCGACGTCCTCGCTGAGGCGATCACGCTCGCAGACGGCGCACGCGCGGGCTTCGACCTCGTCGCGGGGGACAGGACCGCACACGTCCAGCTCGGGATCATCGGCGAGCACCACGTGACCAACGCCCTCGCCGCCGCGACGGTCGCGCTCACCGTCGGTGTCTCGCTCGACGACGTGGCGGCCGCGCTGAGCGGGTCGCGCGCGCTCAGCCCGCACCGGATGCACGTCGTCGACCGCGCGGACGGCGTCACCGTCCTCGACGACTCCTACAACGCCAACCCCGACTCGATGCGGGCAGCGCTCGCCGCTCTCGTCGCGCTCTGCGAGGGAGGCAGACGGGCCGTCGCGGTCCTCGGCGAGATGGGCGAGCTCGGCGACCTCTCACGGTCCGAGCACGAGGAGCTCGGCGCGCTCGTCGCGCGACTCGGCGTAGCGCTCACGGTCGTCGTCGGCGGTGGCGCGCGTCCCGTCGCGGACGGTGCCGTGGGCGCGGGGGCACGGGCCGAGGACGTCGTCGTCGTGGACGACGTCGAGCGGGCCCTGGCGACCCTCGACAACGCGCTCCGTCCGGGGGACGTCGTCCTCGTGAAGTCCTCGAACGGCGCAGGTCTGTGGCGGCTCGCAGACCGGCTGCTCGACGGCCCGGTCGACGCCGGCCCGGTCGTCGGGAGCACGGAGGGCGCGCGATGAGAGCGGTCCTCATCTCGGGTGGCATCGCCCTGCTGCTGTCCCTGCTCGGCACGCCGCTGTTCATCCGGTACCTCGTGCGCAAGCAGTACGGCCAGTTCATCCGGCAGGACGGTCCGACCGCGCACCTCACGAAGCGCGGCACGCCGACGATGGGCGGCGTCGTCATCATCGGTGCGGCTGTCATGGGCTGGGTCGGGGCGCTCGTCCTGACGGGTCAGCTGCCGAGCGCGTCGGCGCTGCTCGTCATGTTCCTCATGGTCGGTCTCGGCGTCATCGGGTTCCTCGACGACTTCATCAAGATCTCCCGGCAGCGATCGCTCGGCCTGCGCGCCCGGTGGAAGATCGTCGGCCAGGGGCTCGTCGGCATCACGTTCGCCGTGGCCGCGCTGCAGTTCCCCAACGCGAACCACCGGACGCCCGCCTCGACGCAGATCTCCTTCATCCGAGACACGGGCATCGACCTCGCCTTCGCGGGGGCGACGATCGGGCTGCTGCTGTTCGTCCTGTGGGCGAACTTCCTCATCACCGCCTGGTCGAACGCCGTCAACCTCACCGACGGGCTCGACGGGCTCGCGACGGGGACGTCGCTCATCGTCTTCGGGGCCTACGTCATCGTGTGCGTGTGGCAGTCGAACCAGACGTGCCAGATGATCGACTCGGTCGGCGCGCGCTGCTACGAGGCGCGTGACCCGCTCGATCTCGCGGTCGTCGCCGCGTCGATCACGGGGGCCTGCTTCGGGTTCCTGTGGTGGAACGCGAGCCCGGCGAAGATCTTCATGGGTGACACCGGTTCTCTCGCGCTCGGCGGTGCGCTCGCGGGGCTGACGATCCTCTCGCGCACGGAGATCCTCGGGGCGATCATCGGCGGCCTCTTCGTCATCATCGTGCTCTCCGACGTCATCCAGATCGGCTCTTTCAAGCTCACCGGCCGCCGGGTGTTCAAGATGGCCCCGCTCCATCACCACTTCGAGCTGTCCGGGTGGGGCGAGGTGACGATCGTCATCAGGTTCTGGATCATCGCTGGCCTGTTCGTCGCCCTCGGCATCGGGATCTTCTACGGCGAGTGGGTGACGGGCTAGTGCGCGTCGTCGTCGCAGGTCTCGGCGTCTCGGGAGCCGCGGCCCGCGACGTGCTCCGGGAGCGCGGGCACGACGTCGTCACGGTCGACGACCACGCGCCGGACGCCGACGTGCAGGGTTCGGCAGACTTCGCGCGGTCCGCCTTCGTCGACCCGGACCACGGCGTGGACCTCGTCGTCGCCTCGCCGGGCTGGGTGCCCGAGCATCCGTTGCTGACCGCGGCCCGGTCCGCAGGGGTCGAGGTCGTGAGCGAGGTCGAGCTCGCCTGGCGGCTGCGCGTGGCGGGGCCCGCGGGCGTCCCGGCGCCCTGGCTCGTCGTCACCGGAACGAACGGCAAGACGACCACGGTCGGCATGCTCGAGTCGATCCTCGTCGCGGACGGTCGGCGCGCCGCGGCGGTCGGCAACGTCGGCACCCCCGTCGTCCTCGCAGCGACGGACCCGACGCTCGACGTGCTCGCGGTCGAGCTCTCGAGCTTCCAGCTCCACCACACGACGTCGATGCGCGCCGAGGCTGCCGCGGTGCTCAACATCGCCCCAGACCACCTCGACTGGCACGGGTCGCTCGAGAACTACGCCCACACGAAGGGCAGGGTGTACGACGGGGTCGTGCGGGCGTGCGTCTACAACGAGCAGGACCGTGCGACCGAGCGCCTCGTCACCGAGGCCGACGTCACGGACGGCGCGCGCGCGATCGGCTTCACCCGGGGTGCCCCGCTTCCCGGGCAGGTGGGCGTCGTGGAAGACCTCCTCGTCGACCGAGCGTTCCACGCCGCACCCGACGAGCCCGGACGCCGCGACCACGCGGCCGAGCTCGCGACACTCGCAGACCTCGCGCACCTCGCCAG
>JAFABT010000134.1 GCA_023425905.1 Actinomycetes bacterium
CTCGTCGTCGGAGCGGGCGAGCCCGTCCCGCTCCAGGTGTGGGCGCCGCGGGTCGTCACCGCCGGCCCAGAGCGCTCCGACGCAGAGGGGCCGTCAGTCCTCGTCGCCCCCGCGCCACGGCGTGCGCGGGACCGCGACGCCGGGGACGAAGAGCAGCGTGCCGATCGCGACGGCGAGGAGCAACGTGCCCCACTGCTCCCACCCCGCCGCGTCGATGCCCTGCAGGGCGACGACGACGACGATGAGCTGCCACGTGAGGACGACGGACCTCGGCCACGTCCGGCCGATCCACAGCGCCCGCGCGGCAGCGATGAGCATGACGGACACGCCGAGGAAGAAGGCCGCAAGGAAGATGAGCGCCTCCGCGTACCACGCCTCCTTCGCGAGGAGCTCACCCGCGGCGCCGAAGGTGAGCACGAGCGTCGAGGCGACCTGGACGAGGAGGAGGACGATGACGAGCACCCGCACCCAGGGACGGCGGCCCCCGCTGCGAGCCGGGTCACCGTCCAGGGCGTTCAAGGAGAGCTCACGGTCGTCATGCACCCGAACAGAGTAGGGCGAACCACCCAGGGAGCCTGACCGCCGCCCGGGCATCGAGCCGGACAGTCGCCAGATCGTGACCGGTTCGTGACGCGGACTCGACCAGGCGCCGATGTCAATGTGATGAACACCTCCACCGCAGGTCAGCGCGGACGCGCCAGAAACACTTGTGGCGGCTCGGGATCGGTGTGACCCTATACAGCAGTGTTCAACTCCCCCCGATCAAACCCGAGCTCACCTGTGCGCCCGCAGCGCTGGCGCCACGTGACCGTGTCCTAGGAGATCAATTCATGGACTGGCGCCACCGTGCCGCGTGCCTGGACGAAGACCCCGAGCTGTTCTTCCCCATCGGCAACACCGGTCCGGCCCTCCTCCAGATCGACGAGGCGAAGGCCGTGTGCCGCCGGTGCGACGTCGTCGACACCTGCCTGAAGTGGGCCATCGAGTCGGGCCAGGACGCCGGCGTGTGGGGTGGCCTCTCCGAGGACGAGCGCCGCGCGCTCAAGCGCCGCACGGCCCGTCAGCGTCGCGCGAGCTGATCTCCCGCCTGCGCTGATCTCCCGCCTGCGCTGAGAGCCGCGGCTGCGCGCCTCGACGCGTCGCCTCAGGCGGGTGTGGCCGGCGGTCGCAGGCGCAGCACGAGCCGCACGACCGTGCCGCCTCCCGGCCGCGCCATCCACTCGATCGAACCGCCGAGCTCGTTCTGCACGAGGGCGAGGACGATCTGCGTCCCCAGCCCGGTGCCCGCACCCGTCCCCGCTGCCTGCGGCACGCCAGCGCCGTCGTCCGCGACGGTCACCGTGAGGTCGTCGCCCTCCCGCTCGACCGCGATGACGATCTCACCGCCGCCCTTGGGCTGCAGACCGTGCTCGACCGCGTTCGTCACGAGCTCCGTGAGAACGAGCGCGAGCGCCGTCGCGTCCTGCGCGTGGATGAGGCCGAAGGACCCGTCGAAGGACGTGCGCACGCTCCCGGCCGCCATCGCGACGTCGGCCGTGAGCCGGAGCGTGCGGCGAGCGAGCTCGTCGAACTCGACGACCTCGTCGAGGCCCTGCGAGAGAGTCTCGTGGACGAGCGCGATCGTCGCGACGCGCCGCATCGCCTCCTCGAGCGCGGCACGCGCCTCGGGCGACTCCATCCGCCGCGCCTGCAGCCGGAGCAGCGCCGCCACCGTCTGCAGGTTGTTCTTCACCCGGTGATGGATCTCGCGGATCGTCGCGTCCTTCGTGATCATCTCGCGCTCGCGCCGCCGCAGCTCGGAGACGTCACGGCACAGCAGCACGGCACCGATCCGGGCGCCGGAGTCGGTGAGCGGGACCGCACGGAGGGACAGCGCGACGCCCCGGGCCTCGAGGTCTGCGCGCCAGGGCGCCCGCCCCATGACGACGACGGGCAGCGACTCGTCGACGGGCGAGTCGCTCGCCTCGACGAGCTCCGCGGTGACCTCGGCGAGCGAGCGTCCGACGAGCGATCCGATGACCCCGAGGCGGTGGAAGCAGGACAGCGCGTTGGGGCTCGCGTAGAGCACCTCACCCTCGCCGTTGAGCCGGATGAGCCCGTCGCCGACGCGCGGCGCCCCGCGGCGGGGACCCGTCGCGGAGCCCGGGGTCGGGAACTCGCCGCGCGAGATCATCGCGAGGACGTCGTCGGCCGCCTCGACGTAGTTGAGCTCGAGGCGGCTCGGGGTGCGCGAGCCGCCGAGGTTCGTCTGCCGGGCGAGAACCGCAAGGACGCGGCCGTCACGCACGACCGGGACGGCCTCTTCGCGCACCGCGTAGGAACCGAACCACCGCGGCTCGCGCGAGCGTTGGATCCGGCGCTCCTCGAGCGCCTGCCGCAGCAGGGGCCGGTGCCCCTCGGACGGCCGGGACCCCACGACGTCGTCGTAGTGGACGGTCGCGCCGGTCGACGGGCGGCACTGCGCGATCGCGACGAAGTCGTCCCCCTCGATCGGCAGCCAGAGCACGAGGTCCGCGAAGGACAGGTCCGAGACGAACTGCCAGTCGCCCGCGAGCAGGTGCAGCCACTCGACGTCCGTCGGCTCGAGGTGGGCGTGACGCTGGACCAGGTCGCTCATCGTGGGCACGCGCCCAGCCTAGGTCGCCCGTCGGGTCCCGGCCGACGGGTAACCTCGACCACGGGCTCCACGCGCCGCGGAGCACCCGTCGATCCACAGGAGAGAAGGCCTGCCGTGCAGCTCCGCATGGTCCTCGAGTACGCAGCCCCGGTCGACCGTGTCGCCGCGATGCTCGCCGACACCGACTACCTGCGCCGCACCGTCGAGGCGTCGAACGCCACCCCTGAGGAGATCGACGTCACGGGCGTCCCCGCAGGCGCCTTCCAGGTCGCGGTGCGCAGGCTGCTGCCGACCGAGGCCATCCCGCAGAACTTCCGGTCGATCGTCGGCTCGAAGCTCGATGTGCGCCAGGCGACCGCGTGGGGTGCGCCCGACGAGCACGGACGGCGCGGCACGCTCGTCCTCGAGATCGCGGGCGCACCCGT
>JAFABT010000309.1 GCA_023425905.1 Actinomycetes bacterium
CTCCTCGACCCGGGAGGACGGCAGCGCGTGCGTCGCCGCGAGGGCACGGAGGTGGTTGCGGGCCGTGACCCCAGGGTGGGTGGCGCGCGCGTCGAGCAGGGCGCCGACCTCGGTGAGGGGTGCGCGCAGCGACGAGTACGGCCGGCCGTTGATGGTGACCGTGCCCTCCGTGGGGCGGTCGAGCCCGACGATCATCCGCATCGTCGTGGACTTGCCGGCCCCGTTGGGGCCGAGGAACCCGGTGACCTGCCCGGGCTGGACGGTGAAGCTCACGCGGTCGACGGCAGTCGTGCGGCCGTAGCGCTTGGTGAGCGAGTGCGCCTCGATCATGGGGTGTGCTCCTTTGTCGGTGCACACGACGCTACTGAGGGCCGGGCCGCAGGTCAGCGGCCGCGAGACGGATCTTGCGGCCCTCGCGCGCTACGCCGCAGGGATGACCACGACCCGTCGCAGGACGGAGGAGCGCCGGCTCAGGGCGCGGGGCAGGCCACCCCGGTCGAGTGCACGGGGCAGTAGCCGTGGGGCACCTTGTGGAGGTACTGCTGGTGCGACTCCTCGGCGAGGTAGAACGGCACGTCCGCCATGTCCGCGCCAGCCCGACGGATCTCCGTCGTGATCGCCCCGAAGCCGGCGCGCGTGAGCTCGGGCGCGTAGCGGTCGCGCGTCGCGAGAGCGGCCTCGTGCTGCTCGGGCGTCGTCGTGAAGATCGCCGAGCGGTACTGGGTGCCGACGTCGTTGCCCTGCCGGAAGCCCTGGGTCGGGTCGTGGAGCGACCAGAAGACGCGCAGCAGCTCGACCGTCGGGAGCACGGTGGGGTCGTAGACGACGCGGACGGTCTCGGTGTGGCCCGTCCGGCCGCTGCACGTCTCCTCGTAGGTCGGGAAGGTCGTGTAGCCGCCCTGGTAGCCAGCCTGCGTCGAGTGCACCCCGTCGAGCTGCCACATCTCCTTCTCCGCGCCCCAGAAGCAGCCGAGCGCGAGGCCGATCGTCTCGTGCCCTGCGGGCCAAGGGCCCTCGAGCGGCGTGCCGAGGACGGCGTGCGTGCGGGCCAGCGGGAAGAGGTAGTCGGGGTGACCTGCGAGCGCGCGCTCCGGGGGGACCATCTCGGTCCGCATCGACGTGCCGAACAACCAGCCGCTCATCGTCACCCTCCCGTCGTCGGACCCGTCCGGGTCGCACCGGTGACAACCTGCTCGAGGGGCGGACTGTTCCCGGGCGGCGGTGACCTGCGCCCGCCGGTCGCCTAGCCTGGTGCCGTGACCGAGAACCCCCAGGACCCCGTGACGACCGCTGACGACCACCGCACGCTCGCGGAGGGCCACGACTGGCGGGAGGCGGGCTTCGCGACGCGCGCGATCCACGCGGGCCAGGACCCGGACGCGTCGACCGGTGCCGTCGTCACCCCGATCTACCAGGTCTCGACGTACAAGCAGGACGGCGTCGGCGGCCTGCGCGGCGGCTACGAGTACTCCCGCTCGGGCAACCCGACGCGGGCCGCGCTCGAGGAGGCGCTCGCGGCCGTCGAGGGCGGGCAGTCGGGCTTCGCGTTCTCCTCGGGTCTCGCGGCCGAGGACACCCTGCTGCGCGCCGTGCTCCGCCCGGGCGACCACGTCATCGTCCCGGACGACGCGTACGGCGGCACCTACCGCCTCGTCGCGCGGGTCTTCGGCCCGTGGGGCATCGACCACACGCCCGTCGACCTGTCCGACGTCGACGCGGTCGCCGCGGCGGTCGAGGACGGCCGGACGAAGGTCATCTGGGTCGAGACGCCGACGAACCCGTTGCTCGGCATCGCCGATATCGCGGCGCTCGCCGCGGTCGCACAGGCCGCGGGGGCGCTGCTCGTCGTCGACAACACCTTCGCGACCCCGTACCTCCAGCAGCCGCTCGCGCTCGGTGCGGACGTCGTCGTCCACTCGACGACGAAGTACATCGGGGGGCACTCCGACGTCGTCGGCGGTGCGCTCGTCGTCGCGGACGGTGCGCAGGTGCCGGTGGGGCTCACGACCCCGACCGGCGGGACGGACCTCGCCTCGGTCGTCGCCTTCCACCAGAACGCCTCGGGTGCGGTCGCCGGGCCGTTCGACGCGTGGCTCACCCTGCGGGGGCTCAAGACGCTCGCCGTGCGGATGGACCGGCACGTCGCCAACGCCGAGGCGGTCGCGCGCTTCCTCGTCGAGCACCCCAAGGTCACCGAGGTCATCTACCCCGGCCTCGAGTCCCACCCGGGTCACGAGGTCGCCGCGCGCCAGATGCGGGGGTTCGGGGGAATGGTCTCCTTCCGCACCGGGTCTGCGGAGACGGCGCTCGCGGTCTGCGCCGCGACGCGGGTGTTCACGCTCGCCGAGTCGCTCGGCGGCGTGGAGTCGCTCATCGAGCACCCGGGCAAGATGACGCACGGCTCGGTCGCCGGCACGGCGCTCGAGGTGCCCGACGACCTCGTGCGGCTCTCGGTCGGCATCGAAGACGTCGCCGACCTCCTCGCGGACCTCACCTCAGCGCTCGGCTGACCCCGATGTCGGACAGCGGCAGGGACGTCGGCCGCGAGGCGGACGCGCTCACGCTCGACCGCCTCCGGGCCGCCGCGACGCTGCTCGACGGCGTCGCGACCCGAACGCCCGTCGAGACCTCCCGGGTGTTGTCGCGGGCCGCGGGCGTCGAGGTGCTCCTCAAGTGCGAGAACCTCCAGCGGGCCGGGTCGTTCAAGATCCGCGGCGCGTACGTGCGGATGGCCGGCCTCTCGTCCGAGGAGCGGGCACGCGGCGTGGTCGCGGCGAGCGCGGGGAACCACGCGCAGGGCGTCGCGCTCGCCGCAGAGCTCCTCGGCCTGCGGGCGACGATCGTCATGCCCGTCGACGCCGCACTGCCCAAGGTCGCCGCGACGCGCGACTACGGCGCGGAGGTCGTCCTCGCGGGGACGAGCGTCGACGAGGCGCTCGCCGTCGCGCGCGAGCACGCGGCCCGCACCGGGTCCGTCCTCATCCATCC
>JAFABT010000326.1 GCA_023425905.1 Actinomycetes bacterium
GAGCCGCTCGCGCAGCGCGGAGAGCCGGTACCACGTCTCGCTCGCCTCGGAGAGCGCAGGTGCGGCCTGAGCGGCCGCCTGCTCGAGCGCGCCGAGGCGGGCGCGCGCGTCGTCGAGCGCGTCGGAGACCTCGGCGCGACGGGCGTTGAGCGCCGTCTCGTCGGCGATCTCCTTCTCGAGGGTCGCAAGGAGCGTCGCGAGGTCGTCGGCGAGCAGGCGCGCCCGCGCGTCACGGACGTCGGCCTGGACGACCTGCGCCTTGCGCGCGACCTCCGCCTGCTTGCCGAGCGGGCCGAGCTGGCGGCGGATCTCACCCGTGAGGTCCTGCAGCCGGGTGAGGTTGGCCTGCATCGCCTCGAGCTTGCGGAGCGCCTTCTCCTTGCGCTTGCGATGCTTGAGGACGCCCGCGGCCTCCTCGATGAAGCCGCGCCGCTCCTCGGGGGTTGCGCGGAGCACGGCGTCGAGCTGCCCCTGGCCGACGATGACGTGCATCTCCCGGCCGAGCCCGGAGTCGGAGAGCAGGTCCTGGATGTCGAGCAGGCGGCAGGTGCTGCCGTTGATGGCGTACTCCGACCCGCCGTTGCGGAACAGCGTGCGAGAGATCGTCACCTCGGTGTACTCGATCGGCAGTGCGCCGTCGGAGTTGTCGATCGTGAGCGCGACCTCGGCCCGGCCGAGCGGGGGGCGCCCGGCCGTCCCGGCGAAGATGACGTCCTCCATCTTGCCGCCGCGGAGCGACTTCGCACCCTGCTCGCCCATGACCCAGGCGAGCGCGTCGACGACGTTCGACTTGCCCGAGCCGTTGGGCCCGACGACGCACGTGACGCCGGGTTCGAAGCTCAGCGTCGTCGCGGAGGCGAAGGACTTGAAGCCTCGAAGCGTGAGCGTCTTGAGGTGCACTACAAGGTCCCGCGGCTCACAAGGCCGGGAACCAGAGCGCGATCTCGCGCTCCGCGGACAGCGTCGAGTCGGAGCCGTGGACGATGTTCTGGGTGACGGGCAGGCCCCAGTCGCGCCCGAGGTCGCCGCGGATCGTGCCGGGCGCGGCCGTCGTCGGGTCCGTTGCGCCGGCGAGGACGCGGAAGCCCTCGATCACCCGGTTGCCCTCGACGACGAGGGCGAGCAGCGGGCCCGAGGCCATGAAGTCGACGAGCGGGGCGAAGAAGGGCTTGCCCGCGTGCTCGGCGTAGTGCTCCGCGAGGACCTCAGGCGTCGCGGTGCGCAGCTCCGCGGCGACGAGGGTGTAGCCCTTCGCTTCGATCCGACGCAGGACCTCGCCGGAGAGGCCACGGGCGACGCCGTCGGGCTTGACGAGGACGAGGGTGCGCTCAGCAGTCATGCGGCTCATCGTAGTGGCCGCGGGGCCGCTGGCTGCAGCGACGCCCCTGGGGGTGAGGCGCGGAGGGCGGCGAGCGACGCCGGACGTCGTCCGGGCTAGCGGCGCGGGGCGGGTGGCGGCGGAACCGCGTCGGGGTTCGTCGCGTCGAACTCGGCGCGCTCGCGATCGATCCGCGACCCGAGACGCAGGGCGACGACCCAGAGCACGACGAAGATCCCACCGAGGGCGTACATCATCGGCACGAGCACGCCGAACGCGACGACGAGCACCTGGACGACGCTGCCGGCGACGTACCCGCCCGGAGAGCGGAGCATGCCCGAGAGCAGCAGGAGGACGACGGCGAGCGCACCACCGACCGTCCACACCGCCACCGGGTCGGCCACCCGCAGCCCGAAGGCGACGAGCGTCGCGAACAGGACGAGGAACGCCTCGAGCTGGAGGACGACCGCGCCGAACTGCTGACGCGCAGGGCGCCGAGGGCGGATGACGAGGTCCGAGTCTGCGGGGTGCGGGCGGACGTTCCGGTCGGGGTGCCTCGCGTCGGTCGCTGGTGTGGGGTCGGGCGTGGCGCTGCTCACGGCCCCAGGGTACGTCGGTCGCGCGGGGCCGGACCGCCGTCGACGGCGTCCACGCCCGGCATCCCGGCCCCCTCCCCCGCGGTTCCGCGGTCGGTGAACGCCTCGCCACGGGCGACGAGGCCCGCGACGTCGGACAGCGGGACCTCGCGGAGCAGGCACGTGAGGACGACGCCGACGACGAGCAGCGGCACGAGGTACCAGAACGCCGGCGCGAGCGCGCGGGCGAACAGGTCGGTGATCGCCGCCCGGTCGACTTCCGAGACCACCTCGAGCGTGTCGGGGGTGATCGAGGCGACCCCGCCCGAGGCGTCGGCGAGACCGTCGGGCCACCGGTCGACGAAGCGCACCGTGAGCCGGTGGGTGAAGATCGTCGCGAACAGGGCGACGCCCACCGCCGCACCGATCTCGCGGAAGTAGTTGTTCGTGCTCGTCGCGATGCCGAGCTCGTGCGCCCCGACGGCGTTCTGCGCCGCGACGACGATGGTCTGCAGCACGAGGCCGAGCCCCGAGCCGAGCGCGAAGACGGCGACGCCGAACTCGAGCATCGAGGACGTGGACGTGAGCGTCGCGAGCCACGCGATCGACGCCGTCGCCAGCGCCATCCCCGTGACCGGGAAGACCTTGTAGCGACCGTGCCGCGCCATGAGCCAGCCGGAGACCACCGTCATGAGGCCGGTGCCGATGAGCATCGGCAGCATGAGCATCCCGGACTCGGTGACTCCCCGGCCGCTCGCCATCTGCAGGAACGTCGGCAGGAAGGTCATCGCCGAGAACAGGCTCACGCCGAGGAGGAACGCGAGCGACGTCGTGACGACGAAGGTCCGGTTGCGGAACAGGTGCATGGGAAGCACCGGGTCCGCAGCACGGTGCTCGACGCGGATGAAGAGTGCGACCGAGCCCACGGTCGCGACGAGGAGCGCGAGGAGGTACGGATGGGTCCAGTCGTAGCCCTCCGCACCCGTCCACCCGAGGGTGCCCCACGAGGTGAGCAGGACGATCCCCGAGGTCGCGACGACGAGCAGGGCGATCCCGGCCCGGTCCGGCGGCGTGCTCGACCGCCTTGAGGGCAGCCGCAGCGTCCGCCAGGCTGCGATGAAGGTGATGAGGCCGACGGGGATGTTCACCCAGAAGCACCATCGCCATCCCAGGTGCTGGGTGAACAGCCCGCCCAGCAGGGGCCCGACGACGGTGGCGACCGCGAACACCGCTCCGAGCGGGCCGAGGTACCGGCCGCGGTCCGAGGCCGGCACGACGTCGGCGACGATCGCCTGGGCGAGCATGATGAGCCCACCGCCGCCGAGTCCCTGGATGCCGCGCCAGAGCACGAGCTGCTCGAAGCTCTCCGCGAGTGCCGCCCCCGCCGAGGCCGCCGTGAAGAGGGTGACGGCGATGAGGAAGGGCCAGCGTCGACCGTGCAGGTCACCGAACTTGCCGTAGAGCGGCATGACGAGCGCGATCGCGAGGATGTAGGCCGTCATGAGCCAGCCCTGGTGATGGACGCCGTCGAGCTCGCCGACGATCGTCGGCATCGCGGTCGAGAGGATCGACTGGTCGAGGGCGGACAGGAAGGTGCCCGCCATGAGCGCGGCAAAGACGAGCCTCACGCCGCGCCGGTCGAGGGTCCCGGGAGACAGGGGCCCCGGGGCGTCGGGCATCGAGGGGTGCCGCAGCGTCTGCGCCATGATCAGACCTCGCCGAACCCCTCGGTGATCGCGCGCACCACGGCGTCGAGCGCATCGGCCGCACCCGGCCCTGCCGCCTCGACCGAGACGGTGCGACCACCTGCCACCCCCAGGCGCATGAGCGCGATGACGCTCGCCGCGTCGGCGCCGTCGATCGTCACGTGCGCGTCGAGGCCAGCGACGAGCCTCGCGAGCATCGCGGCGGGGCGGGCATGCAGGCCGAGCGGGTTGCGCACGGCGACGTCACGTCGCAGCGCGGCGCCTTCGGCGGACGTCTCGACGATCACGGCCGTCGCCGGGGCAGCCGCGGGCGCGTCCTGCTCCCACGCCGCGACCGCGGAGCTCGCAGCG
>JAFABT010000084.1 GCA_023425905.1 Actinomycetes bacterium
GGCACGGATCGCACCGCAGACCTCCTGCGCATCCTCGGGCGTCGCGACCTCGCCAGTGCCGATGGCCCACACGGGCTCGTAGGCGATGACGACCTTCGCGGCCTGCTCGGCCGTGAGGCCTGCAAGCGCCCCGTCGACCTGAGCGAGCGTGTAGGAGACCTGGTCCCCGGCCTTACGGATGTCGAGGCCCTCACCGACGCAGATGATCGGCACGATGCCGTTCTTGAGCGCCGAGGCGGACTTCGCCGCGACGAGCGCATCGTCCTCGCCGTGGAACTGTCGGCGCTCGGAGTGGCCGACCGCGACGTAGGTGACACCGAGCTTGGACAGGAACAGCGGCGAGATCTCACCGGTGTATGCGCCCGACTCGTGCGCCGAGACGTCCTGCGCGCCGTAGACGATGTCGAGCTTGTCGGCGTCGACGAGCGTCTGCACCGAGCGGATGTCGGTGAACGGCGGGAGCACCGCGACCTCGACCTCGCTGAAGTCGTGCTTGGCGTCGGCGAGCAGCCAGGCAAGCTTCTGCACGAAGTGCGTCGCCGCGTGGTGGTCGAGGTTCATCTTCCAGTTGGCCGCCATGAGCGGGGTGCGTGCGTCGGCCATGAGGCCTCCTCGTTCTCGTTCGGTGGAAAGGGGGGTGTGGGTGCTCAGCCGAGGACGTCGATGCCGGGGAGCGTCTTGCCCTCGAGGAACTCGAGGCTCGCGCCACCACCGGTCGAGATGTGGCTGAACCCGGCCTCGTCGAAACCGAGGATGCGCACGGCCGCGGCCGAGTCGCCGCCACCGACGATCGAGAACGCGCCCGAAGCAGTCGCGTCGATCATGCCCTGGGCCACGGCCCGCGTCCCACCGGCGAAGGCGTCGAACTCGAACACGCCCATGGGGCCGTTCCAGACGATCGTCTTGGAGTCGGCCAGCTTCGAGGCGAACAGCGCGGCCGAGTCGGGGCCGATGTCGAGGCCCATGCGGTCCGCAGGGATCGCGTCGGCGGCGACGACGTCGTGAGCGGCGTCGGCGGCGAAGGCCTCGGCGGCGACGATGTCCGTCGGCAGGACGATCTCGACGCCGCGCTCGGCTGCGGTGGCGAGGTAGCCCTTGACCGTCTCGATCTGGTCCTCCTCGAGGAGGGACGTGCCCACCTGGTGGCCCTGGGCCGCGAGGAACGTGAAGACCATGCCGCCGCCGATGAGGAGGCGGTCGGCCTTCTCGAGCAGGTTCGCGATGACGCCGAGCTTGTCGGAGACCTTCGAGCCGCCAAGGACGACGGTGTACGGGCGTGCCGGGGACTCGGTCGCCTTCTTGAGGGACTCGACCTCCTTGAGGACGAGCTGGCCCACGGCGGCAGGAAGCACCTGGGCGACGTCGTAGACCGACGCTTGCTTGCGGTGGACGACGCCGAAGCCGTCGGACACGTACGCGTCGGCGAGCTCGGCGAGGTCGGCGGCGAGCGACGCGCGCTCCTCGGCGACCTTCGAGGTCTCGCGCGCGTCGAAGCGGATGTTCTCGAGGAGGGCGACCTGGCCCTCGCCGAGCGCCGCGACGGTGGCCTTCGCAGACTCGCCGACCGTGTCCTTCGCAAGCGCGACGTCCTGGCCGAGCAGCTCGCCCAGGCGGATGGCGACGGGCGCGAGGGAGTACTTCGCGTCGGGCTCACCCTTGGGCCGGCCGAGGTGCGCGGTGAGCACGACCTTGGCTCCTGCGGCGACGAGCTGCTCGATCGTCGGCAGCGCGGCGCGGATGCGGCCGTCGTCGGTGATGGTGGTGCCGTCGAGCGGCACGTTGAAGTCGGAGCGCACGAGCACGCGCTTGCCGCGCAGGTCGCCGAGGTCCGCGATGGTCTTCATGTCAGACGAGTCCTTGTCCTAGAGGTTCCGGTGGGTCCGGCGGTGCCGATGAGGCAGTCGAGCAGGCCCGGACGCGACTGCGTCCGCGTGCGCCACGGCCGAAGCCGTCGCACGCACGCGGACGCAGGTCACATCAGATCTGCTCAGCAGCAGGCGATCGTCAGAGACGCTCGCCGACGTAGTTGGTGAGCGAGACGAGGGAGTTGGAGTAGCCCCACTCGTTGTCGTACCAGGCGACGATCTTCACGAGGTCGCCGGACACCTTGGTGAGCTTCGAGTCGAAGATCGACTGGTGCGGGTCCGTGACGATGTCGGAGGAGACGATCTCGTCCTCGACGTAGGACAGCACGCCCTTGAGCGGGCCCTCGGCGGCAGCCTTGACCGCAGCGTTGACCTCCTCGACCGTGACCTCGCGCGAAGCGGTGAAGGTGAGGTCCGTGGCCGAGCCGGTGATGGTCGGAACGCGCATCGCGAAGCCGTCCAGCTTGCCCTTGAGCTCGGGGAGCACGAGCGCGACGGCCTTGGCCGCACCGGTCGACGTCGGGACGATGTTCTGCGCGGCGGCGCGGGCGCGGCGGAGGTCCTTGTGCGGGCCGTCCTGGATGTTCTGGTCGCCCGTGTACGCGTGGATCGTCGTCATGAGGCCCTTGACGATACCGACGGAGTCGTTGAGCGCCTTGGCCACGGGGGCGAGGCAGTTCGTCGTGCAGGACGCGTTGGAGATGATGTGGTGCGCCGCCGAGTCGTAGAGCTCGTGGTTGACGCCCATGACGAAGGTCGCGTCCTCGTTCTTGGCCGGAGCCGAGATGATGACCTTCTTGGCGCCGGCGTCGATGTGCGCCTTCGCCTTGGTGGCGTCCGTGAAGAAGCCGGTCGACTCGATGACGATGTCCGCGCCGAGCTCGGCCCACGGGAGGTTCGCCGGGTCACGCTCGGCGAGCGCACGGATCGCCTTGCCGTCCACGATGATGTTCTCGTCGTCGAAGTCGACCGAGAGCGGGAAGCGTCCCAGCACCGTGTCGTACTTGAGCAGGTGCGCAAGCGTCTTGTTGTCCGTGAGGTCGTTGACGCCCACGATCTCGATGTCTGCACCCGACGCCACGATGGCGCGCAGGAAGTTACGTCCGATACGACCGAAGCCGTTGATACCGACGCGGATGGTCACAGTGCCCTCCTCGACACGCGTCGGCTGGACCGACGCACAGTTGCGATGATTGACGTCCACGCACGACGCTGTGCGCTGCCGGGGGAGATCCCCGCCGACGTGAGGCCAACTCTATACCGTGGCAGCCTCACGGCTGGGACCAACGTCACTGCGGTTGCGGGCACCCGGGGGCATGCGAAGACCCCGGGATCGCCCCGCGACAGTGAGCCCTGCAACCGGGCCTGCAGTCATAGATGCGCAGGTCAGGCGTCTAGCAGGTCCGGATGCACGCCTGACTCGGTGTCCGGGATCCCGAGCTCGTGGGCGCGCTTGTCCGCGGTCGACAGCAGGCGTCGGATACGTCCGGCGACCGCATCCTTGGTCAAGGGCGGGTCAGCGAGACGCCCGAGCTCCTCCAGCGAGGCTTCCTTGTGCTGGAGGCGCAGCTCACCCGCTTCCCGAAGATGCTCCGGCACGTCCGGGCCAAGGATCTCGAAGGCGCGATCGACACGCGCCCCGGCGGCCACGGCCGCTCGAGCAGAGCGTCGCAGGTTCGCGTCGTCGAAGTTCGCGAGCCGGTTGGCGGTGCCGCGCACCTCGCGACGCAGACGCCGCTCCTCCCACACGAGCAGCGCGTCGTGCGCGCCGAGCCGCGCGAGCATCGCGCTGATCGCGTCACCGTCCCTGATGACGACGCGATCGACCCCGCGCACCTCGCGCGCCTTCGCGGCGATGCCCAGCCGACGGGCGGACCCGACGAGCGCGAGCGCCGCCTCGGGCCCGGGACACGTGACCTCGAGCGACGAGCTGCGACCGGGCTCGGTGAGCGAGCCGTGCGCGAGGAAGGCCCCACGCCACGCCGCCTCCGCCTCGGCGACCCCGGCCGAGACGACCTGCGGGGGCAGACCGCGCACCGGTCGGCCGCGGTTGTCGAGCAGACCGGTCTGGCGCGCGAGCGACTCGCCGTCCTTGACGACCCGGACGACGTAGCGGTTGCCACGACGCAGACCCGAGCCCGTGACGACGATGAGCTCGCTCGCGTGCCCGTAGACCTCAGAGATCGCGCTGCGCAGCCGCCGCGCCGCGATCGCGGTGTCAAGCTCGGCCTCGATGACGATGCGTCCGGAGATGATGTGGAGACCGCCCGCGAACCGCAGCGTCGCGGAGACCTCTGCCTTGCGGCACGACGTCTTGTCCACCTTGAGCCGGGCAAGCTCGTCCTTCACCTGTGCCGTCAGAGCCATGCGCACATCCTGCCATCCGGGGCGGGCGCGCACGTCCGCTCCGGGGACCGGCACGGGGTGAGACCGCGCACAGCCCTGCTCACTGCGCCCGGCTCTCTCCCCCCCGGCTGTCTCAGTCCTGCGGGAGCCCGACGTCGCCCAGGTGCCCGTCGAAGACGTCGCGGTATGCCGCTGCGAGCCGGATCGGATCGTGCGCGGGCGTGCCGTCGCCAACGCTCACCTGGCGCAGCACGACGCGCGCCCCCATCTTCGCGGCCTCGTCGAACAGCGGCTCGATGTCCTCGACCGCTCGCGGGTCCGCGACGACGGCGTCCACCCGGAGGTGGGGCGCGTGCGCGTGCAGGCTCGCGAGATGCTCGGTCGCGCTCATCCCCCGCGTCTCGCCCGTCTCGGGCGAGAGGTTGAGCGTGACGCACCGCTGCGCCGCGGTGCTGTGCAGCGCGGCGGCAAGATCGGGCACGAGCAGGTGAGGCATGACGGACGTGAACCACGAGCCGGGCCCGAGGATCACCCAGTCGGCCTCCCCCACCGCCGCGACGGCCTCGGGGCAGGCAGGCGGAGCGCTCGGCGAGAGCGTGATCTGCTGGATGTGGCCCGTCGTCGTCGCGACCGAACTCTGGCCGCGGACGACGACCTCACCCTCCGGAGTGGTCACGACCGCCTCGATCGCGAGCGGTACCGCCGCCATCGGCAGCACCCTCCCCCGTGC
>JAFABT010000137.1 GCA_023425905.1 Actinomycetes bacterium
GTTCAGACCAGCTGTTTCGGCACAGATCAGCGGCCTCGCGGGCTGGGGTGGGCCGCTCGCGGGCGGGCCAGACGGGGGCGGGGGTGGGGCGACGGGGGGTGAGGAGGTGGGGGGACGCGACCTCGCCGAAGACGAGGATCGCCGGGGCTCGGACGTCCGCTCGAGCGCACTCCGCGACGAGGGACGCGAGGGTGGCTCGGGTCGTTCGCTCCCCCGCCGTCGTAGCCTGCTCGACGACGGCGACGGGCAGGTCCGGGCGCGCGCCCGCGGCGAGCAGCACCTCGACGTGCTCGGCGAGCCGCGCCACGCCCATGAGCAGCTCGACCGTCGCAGACTCCGACACGACCGCCTGGACCGCGAGCGCCGGGATGCCGTCGTGCCCGTGGACGACGAGCAGCGCCGACGACGTCCCGCGGTGCGTCACCGGGATCTGAGCGGCGGCCGGAGCCGCGAGGACGCTCGACACGCCCGGCACGACCTCGACGGGGACGCCGCCGTCCCGGCAGGCCTCGACCTCCTCCCCGCCGCGGCCGAAGAGGAACGGGTCGCCACCCTTGAGGCGGACGACGCGGCGACCCGCGTACGCCTCCGCGACGAGGATCGCGTTGATCTCCGCCTGGGTGACGCTGCGCTCGCCCGGCCGCTTGCCCACGTCGATGACGTGGACGCGCTCGGGCAGGTCGGCGAGGACCGACGTCGGGCCGAGACGGTCGGCGACGACGACGTCGGCGGCGAGCAGCTCACGCCAGGCCCGCACCGTGAGGAGGTCCGAGGCTCCCGGCCCGCCACCGACGAGGACGACCGACCCGGGGCAGGCGTCGGACGCGTCGGGTCGGGCGGTCGTGCGCCGCGCCGTCATGCGCCGGCACCGTCCGCCGCAGGTTCCTGCGGGGCACCCACGAGGACCACCCCGTCCTGCACCCGCACGGGCCACGTCGCGAGCGGCTCCGGGTCGCCCTTCGTCGTGTCGAGACACTCCCCCGTCCGCAGGTCGAACACCTGCTTGTAGAGCGGCGAGACGACGACGGGCGCGTCGCCGCGCGTGCCGACGAGGCCCCGGGACATCACCCGCGCGTCCGTGTGCGGCTCGAGCTGCTGCACCGCGTGCACCGCGTCGTCGTGCAGGCGGAAGAGCGCGACCTGCTCCCCCGCGACGAGCGCCGTCGCGCCGCGCTCGACCGACAGCTCCGCGAGGGCGCACACCGGCGTCCAGCCCGCAGCAGCGGCGGGACCCGAGCCCGCGTCGAGGACCGGGGCGCTCATGACCGCACCTCGAGCACCGAACCGGCGATGACGACAGGTTCGGGAACCCGACCGGCCCGTTCGTCCGGTGTCGCCGGACGAGCCTGACCGCGCTCCGCGACGTACGCGAGCGTCTCGTCGTGCTCCTCCGGGGCGTTGACGAAGCTGCGGAAGTGCTTGAGCTTCTCCGGGTCCCTGAGCGTCGCGGCCCACTCGTCCTCGTAGCTGTCGAGGTGGAGCGCCATCGCGGCGTCGAGGTCCGCGGCGATGCCGAGGGAGTCGTGGAGGACGACGTCGCGGATCGCCTCGAGACCACCCTCGTGCCCCTCGACCCACGCCGCCGTGCGCTGCAGCCGGTCCGCGGTGCGGATGTAGTACATGAGGAAGCGGTCGATCGTGCGGAGCAGCTCCTCCGTCGTGAGGTCCTCCGCGAAGAGCACCGCGTGCCGCGGGGTGAAGCCCCCGTTGCCGCCGACGTAGACGTTCCAGCCGTTGTCCGTCGCGATGACACCGACGTCCTTGCCCCGGGCCTCCGCGCACTCCCGGGCGCAGCCCGAGACGCCGAGCTTGAGCTTGTGCGGCGAGCGCAGCCCGCGGTAGCGCAGCTCCAGCTCGATCGCGAGGCCGACCGCGTCCTGCACCCCGAAGCGGCACCACGTCGAGCCGACGCACGACTTCACCGTCCGCAGCGACTTGCCGTACGCGTGCCCGGACTCGAAGCCCGCGTCCACGAGACGCTGCCAGATGGCCGGGAGCTGATCGATGCGGGCACCGAACATGTCGATCCGCTGCCCGCCCGTGATCTTCGTGTAGAGCCCGAAGTCCTTCGCGACCTGGCCGATGACGAGCAGGCCCTCCGGGGTGATCTCGCCGCCCGGGATGCGCGGGACCACCGAGTACGAGCCGTCCTTCTGGATGTTCGCCATGACGTGGTCGTTCGTGTCCTGAAGGGTCGCGCGCTCGCCGTCGAGGACGTGCGCCGGTGCGACGGTCGACAGGATCGACGCGACGACGGGGCGGCAGATGTCGCAGCCTCGGCCGGCCGTCGGCGTGCCGAAGCGGGCGAGCACCTCGCTGAAGGACCGCAGCCCCGCGACCCGCACCGCGTCGTAGAGCTGGGCCCGGGACAGATCGATGTGCTCGCACAGCGCGTTCGACACCGCGATGCCCGCCTTCGCGAGCTCCGTCGTCATGAGCTTCTTCACGAGCGGAAGGCAGGACCCGCAGCTCGTCCCGGCGCGGGTGCACGCCTTCACACCCGCGAGATCCGTGCAGCCGTGCTCCGTGACCGCGCCGCGGATCGTGCCCGCAGAGACGTTGTTGCACGAGCACACACCCGCGTCGTCGGGCAGCTCGAGGTCGGGTGCGCCCCCGCCGCCCTCGGGCAGCAGGAACGCCGCGGGGTCGCCTGGCAGCTGCCGGCCGAGCATCGGACGCAGGCTCGCGTACGCCGACGCGTCGCCCACGAGGACGCCGCCGAGCAGGGTGCGTGCGTCGTCGGCGAGCACGAGCTTCTTGTAGACGCCGCCCACCGGATCGGCCCAGACGACTTCCATCGCGCCCGGCGTCGTACCGAACGCGTCCCCCCACGAGGCGACGTCGACGCCCGAGAGCTTGAGCTTGGTCGCGGTGTCCGCGCCCGGGAAGGTCGCAGCCCCTCCGAGGAGCCGGTCGACGACGATCTCCGCCATCGCGTAGCCCGGGGCGACGAGGCCGATGCACGCGCCCTGGATGCAGGCGACCTCGCCGATCGCCCACACACCGTCGGCCGCAGTGTGGCACGTGTCGTCGACGACGATGCCGCCGCGCGGCCCGGTCTCGAGGCCCATCGCACGGCCGAGCTCGTCCCTGGGCGTCACACCCGTCGCGAGCACGACGACGTCCACGTCAAGGCGTCCGCCGTCCGCGAAGTCGAGGCGCCCCGCGGCCCCGGTGCGCTTCGACGCCCGAATCCGCGACGTCGCGGTGTCCACGCGGACCGCGACACCGAGACCGTTGATCAGCCTCCGCAGCGCCTCCCCACCGCCGAGATCGACCTGCGCGCTCATGAGGTGCGTCCCGAACTGGATGACCGTCGCGTGCGCGCCGAGCGCCGTGAGCGCCCCCGCCGCCTCGAGGCCGAGGAGGCCGCCGCCGATGACGGCGCCCCGCACAGGACGATTCATGCGGCGCGCCTGCTCGTCGACCCAGCCGCGCAATGCGGCGACGTCGTCGATCGTGCGGTAGACGAAGACGCCCGGCAGGTCACTGCCCTCGATGGGCGGGACCGCGGCGTTGGACCCCGTGGCGAGGACGAGCTCGTCGTAGGCGTAGGTGCGGCCCGACCGGGCGGTGACGACGCGGGCGGCCTCGTCGACGTGGATGACCGCGTCGTCGCGCACGAGGCGGACGAGCGGGTCCTTCCACAGCGCCGGGTCACCGAGGGCGAGGTCCTCCGGGTCGCGCCCGGAGAAGTACGACGTGAGCGCGACGCGGTCGTAGGGCGCTCGCGGCTCCTCCGCGAGGACCGTGACCTCGTACGCCCCCGCCTCGTCCCGGGCCCTGAGCGCCTCGACGAACCGCTGCGCCACCATGCCGCCTCCGACGACCACGATCCGGCGCGGAACCGCCGGTTCCGCACCATCCTGGTCGTGCTGCCCCACCATCGACTCGTTCATGCCCTCGAACGTAGGTCGGCCCAGTTTCCCCCCGGTGCGACCC
>JAFABT010000193.1 GCA_023425905.1 Actinomycetes bacterium
GCGCATGGTCGAGCGGGTGACCGGGCGGTTGTCCTACCCGCGCGTGGCCGGCGCCGGCGCGATGTCAGGTGCGTGGTTCGGCCTCTTCGTGGGCCTGCTGCTGTCGATGTTCTCCTCGCCCGACGAGGCCGTCGGGGTGCCGCTCATCGCCGCGATCGCGATCGGCGCAGCCTTCGGCATGCTCTTCTCGGTCGTGTCGTACGCCTTCACGGGCGGCAAGCGCGACTTCACGAGCTCAAGCCAGATCGTCGCCGGGCGGTACGCGGTGCTGTGCGCCGCCGAGCAGGCGGGGAAGGCGCGGCGGTTGCTTGCTGGGTTGGACGGCGGGCTGGTGCCGCCTAGCGTGCCGGACGTTCCGAGTCGTGCGCCCGGACAGGCGCCGACGGATGGGCCGGGAGAGGGCATCTGAGTAGTCGCCGCCGAGCGTGGGTGTGGCGGGTAGGTTCGCCGCGGCCTGCTCCGGACTCGGCCCCGTGCGGCGGGGGAGCGCGCCGATACTGGGCTCGAAGCTCGCCGACGGCACGGCTGATCCCCGCGGAGGCGGGGAGCACCCGCTCGTGGCCTGGTCGAAGTCCGCGAACTTCGTCGCATCCCCGCGCAGGCGGGGAGCACGCCGATGCCGGCCTCGAGCCGCGTCGGCACTACGGCTCATCCCCGCGCAGCGGGGAGCACGACGTCGCCAAGGGCAACCTCACCGAGGTCCTGGACTCATCCCCGCGCAGGCGGGGCGCACTGCACGACTGGGTACGCCGGGGCGTCGCCGGGGCTCATGCCCGCGCAGGTGGGGAGCACGGTCGGGTGTCTGGTCAGTCATCGGTGGGCTCCGGCTCATCCCCTCGCAGGCGGGGAGCACGAGGGGCACCCGCACGACGACACCGACGCGACCGGCTCATCCCCGCGCAGGCGGAGAGCACTCGGACGGCCCCTGTGGGGTCACCCACGCGGCCACCTGCCGGGGCTCATCCCCGCGCAGGCGGGGCTCGCGCTGTACAGCGACCGGACCTGCGCTGCCTGATCGGCTATCTCGAGGTTCGGTGCCGTCGTGCGCTCGACCGCGATGTGCCGGAACACCGGCACGAGGGAGTCTGGCACCGGGTCGTAGGAGTACAGGTCCGGTCGGCTGAACTCGGAGGCCTGGTTCGACTCGAACGGTGTCACGCGCTCGTAGTCGAACGTGAAGGGTGACCGCTCGGCCACGTGCTCCATGAACACCTTCGACGTGCGCCCATTGCCCTCGCGGAACGGGTGCGCCTGGTTCAGGTAGGCGAACACCGTGGCCGCGCGCTCCCCGAACTGCTCTCGGTCCAGGTCCGGCCACGCTGTACCCGTCACGAGCCGGTGGACGTCAATCAGGTAGCGCTCGACCTCACCGGTCTTGACGTCCCCAAAGCCTCGTCCCGACCCCTTGGCCATGTTCACGCTGCGGAAGTCGCCGGCCCACTCGTACACGTCCTGGAACAGATGGCGGTGGATCGCCCGGACGTGGGCGGCGTCGAACGTGGGGGCGACAAGCCCCGGCTGGGCGAGCAGTTGACGCTGGCGCGCGCCGGTCATGCGGTACTCGTAGCTGCTCAGCGCCTCGGCGCTGCGCCACTCGCGCAGGTTGCGCATGACGCCCTGCCCGGTCCGCGGGTCGTACGTCTCCGGATAGAAGTAGGACTCCCAAGAGTCGAACTGCGCAGCCACCTACAGCGCGGCGCGCTCGCGCGACCCCGCGCGCTCCGCCTTTGCTTCGGACCGACGCTGGTACTCCTCGAAGGAGATGGCTCCCCGAGCCTCGTCGATCAGGTCCGCGACATCCTCACGGTTCGGCTCCCAGCCCTCGTGCCACGCGCTGGCGAGCGACTGCACGACGGCGCGCCGCTGGGTGTCGTCGAGCCCGGCGAACAGCTCGGGCCAGCGCTCCTCGACGTCGAACTTGGTCGCCACGGCGCGGCTCCCCTCTCCTGGGCAGGGCACCAGTCTGCCGGACCATTCAAAAACGGTCCATTGGCGGTTTCGGTGCGCGAGGGTTTCGGTGGTGAGTTTCGGTGCGTCCGGTCCCGTTCGTCGGCGTCGTCGACGAGCTTCGCCGGCCACCCGACCGGAAACGATCAGATCCGGTGCGTTGTCGACAACCGACAACGCCGAGCGTGAGCGAGTCGACGCAGGTCGGCCCTACCGCGTTGGGGCGAGGAGGGCGTCGGCTGCGTCGGTCCGCGCGTACAGGACCGAACGCCCGGCGCGATGGGCACGCACGAGGCCGGCATCGCGCATCGCGGTGAGGTGTGCGGACACGCAGGCAGGTGAGATGCCAAGCAGGTGGGAGAGCCCTGTGGTGGATGTGGGGACGTCGAGTGCGGCGAGGACGGCGGCGCGGGTGCGCCCTAGCACGCCTGCCAGTGCGTCGACCCGCAGCAGGTCCGCGGGCTCGAAGAGCGAGCCGGAGCCACGTGCCGGGTAGGACAGCTGGGGTGGTTCGGGGGGAACGGCTCGCGTCAGCACCGCGTCATGAGCGAAGGCATTGGGTAGCAGCAGGAGACCCTCGCCCGTGTCGTCACGGGCGATCTGGCAGTGTCGCGCCACGAGCCGTAGCGAGCCGTCGTCCCAGGTGACCGTCTCGTGGAGCTCAGTGAGCACATGCCCGGTCCCGTGCTCGGCGACCTGACGGGCGCGGTGCAGCACGTCGGCTTCGAGCACGGAGCGGATCCGCGGCCAGTGCGGGGCGATGGCCAGGTCCCAGAAGGCGGTGATCTCGTCGGTGATCTCGGGCAGCACTGCTGCGGGATCGTGCCGGAGTGCGTCGACGCGACGTAGGTCGAGGCTCGCGCGTTCCGCCGCGAGCATGTCCAGCTCCCGCCCGACACGGTCGGGGTCGGTGCCGCGGATCGCCGCGAGCTCGTCCTCGAGGCCGCCTCGTGGGAACGGGGTGAGGAAGTCCGCAAGGTACCCATGCGCCGGGACGAGCTCGGCGAGCCAGCCACGGGTGAGACCTGCGTCGCGGACGGCGGGGCGGGTCGCCACCAGCCACCGCCGGTAGGGGGCCGGGCTGCCCGGCCGCGTGAGCATTCGGTACGCGCTCACCGTCTGCCACATCGGCGAGACGGCGAACCGCGCGAGCGCGAGGTCTTCGGCGGAGAACGCGACCTCAGCGCGCATGTGTCTTCTTTCGTCGGGCAGAGATGCGGCCTCAGCGTCTCACATCGGCGCGGAACATTCGCTCCCCAGCGAATCCATCGACCAGCTCGAGCGCAGGTCGCAGAGTCGTCCGCGCTGCGTTGAGCCGCACCACTCGACACGAAGGAGAGCGCCATGAGCGCCACTGACACGACCACCACGGCGACCGACCGCACCCGCACGATGGCCCGCCGCCTGCGCGAGCTGTCCGACGCCCCCGTCCTCGTCCTGCCGAACGTGTGGGACGCGGCAAGCGCCGCGACGGCCGCCGACGCGGGCGCGCAGGCCCTGGCGACGACCAGCGGCGGCGTCGCGTGGTCGTTGGGACGCCGGGAC
>JAFABT010000254.1 GCA_023425905.1 Actinomycetes bacterium
GCTCTCCGTCATCGGCCTGGGTGCGGTGACGACGCCCGTCGCCGTGGCCGCGCTCCGCGGGTCGAGCACGCTGTTCGGCCCAATCAACGTGCTGCTCGGCGCGGTCGCCGGCTTCGCCCCGCCGCACCTCGTCCGCCTCGTCGGCGCGCGACGCCGCTCGCGGGCGGCGCTCCTGCTCGCCGGGTGCCTCCTCGCCGTCACGGCGGTGTGGTCGGGGGTGCTGCTGCTCCTCCCCGACGACGTCGGGGCGGAGCTGCTCGGCGAGAGCTGGGCGTTGGCGCGGACCGTCGCGCCCGCCATGGCGTGCCAGTACCTCGCGATGGCGTGGGGCACGGCAGGCGCGCTCGCCCTGCGGGTCCTGCAGCCGCGGGCCACACTGCCCATCCAGGTGCCGTTCTCGCTGCTCAACGTCGTGCTGCTCGTCCTCGGCTACGTCGTCGGCGGCGTCGTCGGGGCGGCGTGGGGGCTCGTCGTCGGCTCGGGGCTCAAGGCGCTCGTCACGTGGTGGCGGGTGCGCGGCCTCGTGCGCGCGGCCTGAGGGCGGCGCGTCCACCACGAGCTGACGAGCCACAGCACCCCGGCCCCGATCGCGAGCCGCCCCATGGCCTGGAGCAGCGAGCCGCGCAGGAGGATGAACTCGTACCCGGCGACGAGCGGCACCCCGATCGCGACGATCGCGGCGACCGGCTGGCCCGCCGGGTCGCGTGCCGTCGCCGGACGGGTGGTGCGACGGCGGTAGAGCAGGTCCCCGCGGGCGCTCGCCCACCCGACGAGGACGAAGGCCGCGAGCATGCCGCCCGCGCCGAGGTCGAGGTACGTCTCCGCCCACAACGGCGCGGAACGGTTGAGGTTGATCGCCCCCATCTCCTGGGCGAGCACGACCCCGGTGTCCTGCGGCTTGTCGGCCCAGATCGACCGGGGCACCCAGAAGAACGCCGACCCCGCGAGCTGGCGGCCGTAGGTGTGGCCCGGACCGGTGCGCACGTAGTCGACGGCGCTCGCGGTCATGACGGTCTGGTCGTAGTCCTTCACGGAGATCAGCTCGAGGACGGAGAGGTCCTGCTCGACGGTGCTCGACCCGTCGGCGTACCGGAACTTGTCGAGGTAGGGGAACACGACGAGGCTCGCGACGAGCCCGCCGAGGAGGACGATCCGGAAGGCGGTGACGGACCTCGGGAACATGACGAAGAACGTCGCGAGCGCGGCGGTGAGGAACCAGAACCGCGGGTTCGCGATCGGGTTGTTCACCACGAGGTTGAGGACGAGGACGAACGCCCAGACGACGACGAGGTTGATGTCGCGCCACCGGCTGCGGTCCGCGACAAGCCTGCGGGTGAGCAGCAGGAGGGCGACGAGGGGCAGGACGGTGCCGGCGCCCCTGAGCAGGGCTGCTCCCGCGAGCGAGCCGTCCGCCGTGAGCCCGGCCTCCTCGAGCGAACGGCTCACCCCCTGCCGCGAGCTGAGCAGCGACGACAGGCCTCCGAGCGTCTGCGCCATGACGGCGGCCGCGCCGACCGCCGCGACGACGAGCAGCCGCACCCGCACCGGACCTGCGACACGCACCCGGTCGGTGTCGCGCTCCTCGACGGGCGGGCGGCGCTCCTCTCGTCGCCTCGTCACGGTGGCCGCGACGTCGAAGACGACGCACCCGGCGAGGACGAGGAGGATCGCGACCGTCATCGAGGACCGCGGGCCCGTGACGGGGGCGGGGTAGCGATCCAGGACGAGCTGGGCGAGCGAGGCGATGCCCATCGCGGTGTAGGTGAACAGCCAGAAGACGCCCTGCAGCGGCTCGATCCTTCCCGCGATGACGAGCATCGCGAGCCTGACCCCCGCATAGCTCGTGAGACCGAGCTGGAGCCACGTCGTGAGGTCGAGCTCGCCGTCGCCCGGGGTGAGGAAGATGACGACAGGCGCGACGACGCCGAGGACGAGGACGAGGGGCACGCCCCACCACGTGCCGAGCATCCCGGTGCGCGGTGCCGCCCCGTCGTCCCGCGCGGGCGCGACCGTACGGATGTCCGCGGGGAGGGCCTCGCTCACAGGCCCTCCTTGGTCAGCTGTGGGTGTGCCGTCGTACGGTCGGAGCACGCGCGGACGGGCAAGGGCCCCTTGGCCACCCTGGTGGGGCCGCGTTCATGCCACGATGTCCGGTACGTCAACGATAGTGGGGCAGGGGAGGTAGTCGTGCGCGACCTGAGGACGTTCACCCTGTCCGGGTACGACAAGGGCCGGCCACGTGCGGTCCAGGCCGTGTGGTTCGCGGTCCAGAACCTCGTCTTCGCGGCGTGGTGGTGCCCCGCGTCGCTGCGCGTCGCCCTGCTGCGGGCCTTCGGGGCCCGCGTCGGCGAGGGCGTCCTCATCCGGCACCGGGTGCGGGTGCTGTGGCCCTGGAAGCTCACGATCGGTGACCACGCCTGGATCGGCGAGGGTGCGTGGATCCTCGACCTCGAGCCCGTGACGATCGGGGCGCACGCGTGCGTCTCGCAAGAGGCCATGCTGTGCACGGGCAGCCACGACCACACGCGGGCCGACTTCGCCTACCGCAACGCGCCGATCGTCGTCGGCGACGGGGCGTGGGTGGCCGCCCGGGCCATCGTCCTGCCGGGGGTCGTCGTCGGTGACGAGGCGGTCGTCGCCGCGGGGGTCACGGTGCACAAGGACGTCCCCCCACGCACGGTGCGCACCGCGCGCGGCGACCGTCCCGTCGTCCCCGCCGGTGCGCCTGCGGCTTCGACGGCGGCTTCGACCGCGCAAGGAGCCCCCGCGGCGGGTCCCCCCGCTGGGCAGGCGCCCACGACTGAGAGGGCACGCCCGTGAAGGTCCTCCACGTCGTCACCCTGCACACCCCGACGGGCGAGTTCGGCGGGCCGACGCGGGTCGCGGTCAACCTGTGCCGCGAGCTGCTGCTCCGCGGGCACGAGGCTCGCATCCTCGCGCTCGGCGACGGCTTCGAGCGGATGCCGTCGTTCATCGACGGGATCCCGGTCGAGCTCTTCCAGGCGCGGCAGCTGGTGCCCGGCGTCGGGGTCGCAGGCCTCGGGTCTCGCGCGCTGCTGCGCCGGGCGCGGCACCTCGTGCGGTGGGCCGACGTCGTCCACGTCCACCTGCTGCGCGACCTCGTCACGCTGCCCGTCGCGCGGTTCGCGCTGAGGGCGGACCGCGCGCTGCTGCTGCAGACGCACGGCATGGTCGACCCGTCGGACCGGCTCCCGGCGAAGATCATCGACGTCCTCGCGATGCGCCGGGTGCTCACGTCGGCGGACGTCGTCGCGTTCCTCACGGACACCGAACGACGGGGCCTCCTCGACGTCGCCGCCGGCGGGCGCGCGCCCGACGCGCGCGAGTCCCGGCTCGCCGAGCGCCTCGTGCGACTCGTCAACGGCGTCCAGCAGCAGCCCCTGCCGTCCGCGAAGGGACCCGGGAGCGACGACGTCACGGTCGTCGTCCACCAGCCCTTCGACGAGGAGGGGCACGTACCGCGGGTCGGTGCGCCCTTCAGCGACATCGGGGGCCACGAGGCGCCGCCGCTCGCGGGCTGGCGCCGCGGAGTCGTCACCGACGCGGAGAGCGACGCCCGGCAGCGCCGCCAGAACCCCCTCGTCGTCTTCGTCGCGCGGCTGCAGGCACGCAAACGACCGGCGGACTTCGTCGCGGCGATCCCCGGGGTGCTCGAACGGGTGCCGGGGGCGCGGTTCGTCCTCGCGGGCCCTGACGCCGGCGAGCTCGCGGCGTGCCGGGCGCTCGCGGACCAGCTGGGGGTGGCCGATCGCCTTCTCGTCCCGGGTGCGCTCGACCACGAGGCGGTCCTCGCGCTCTACCGCCGGGCGGCGGTCTCGGTGCTGCCGTCGGTCTCCGAGCCGTTCCCCGTCGCGGTGCTCGAGTCGCTGTCCGTCGGGGTGCCCGTCGTCCTCACCGACTCGAACGGCCTCGCGGTCGACGTCGCGGCGGCCGGTGCGGGCCGTGTGGTCGACTCCCGGGAAGGGGTGGGTGCGGCGCCGCAGGCGATCGCGGACGCGATCGTCGACCTGCTCGACCCTGACCGTGGCGCGGAGGCCGCTCAGGCCGCCCGCTCGCTCGTCGCGCGCACGTTCTCGATCGAGGCGGTCGTCGACGACCTCGAGCGGCACTACGACCACGCGCTCGCGCGGCACCGCTCACCGGAGGTCTGACGACGGACACCAGCGGGTCGTCGCTCCACCGGGTCGGCAGCTCGGTGGTCCCGCGGAGCGCAGCGGTCAGCGGACGCGACGCAGCCGCGCTGCCCACCCGATGACGAGGGCCACGGTGAGCACGAGCGTCGCCGCCGCCATGGCGAGGTAGACCCACCGGAAGACGTCCGTGGCGCCCCAGGCGAGGAACGACAGCGCGACGACCCCGGAGTCGGCGGGCAGCAGCAGGACGGCCCGGAGCCGGTCGCCCCCCGCGCTCACGGGAGGGCTGGCGAGCGCGGGCCCTGCGTGCGACTCGCCGCGCGCGGACGCCTCCGCGAGGCGCAGCAGCAGGTCGGTGAGCAGCGTGCCGCTGAACAGCGTGACGGCGATGACGGCGTACCCCAGCGGCAGCAGCAGCCACACGTCGGAGGGCAGGTCGACGAACCGGAACCACGCGACCGCGACCGCGAGGTGGAGGCTCACCTGCCGGACGGCGTCGGCGAGATGGTCGTGCCACTCGCCGAAGGGCGAGGAGCGACGGGTGAGCCGCGCGACCTGGCCGTCGGCGGCGTCGAAGACGAAGCCGAGAGCGAGCAGCACGGACACGGCGACCGCGAGCGGGAGAGAGGGGCGCTGGGTCGCGAGCAGGACGATCGCGGTGACGGTGAGCGTCGAGCTCACCATCGTCACCTGGTGGGGTCCAAGGCCGACCTGGTGGCACGCGGCGGCGGCGAGCCGGCCGAGCGGCCGGTTGACGAGCCGGGAGTAGTACGACACCCCGCGCGGGGGCTTCTGGGCAGCGCGAAGCGCGGTGACCGACTGTCGGAACCCGGGCCGGCTGCGTGCCATGGCACCTCCTCGCGGGGAGGCTATCGGGTGGGCGCGGGACTGTGGGCTAAACGGGTGATTCCTGCACCGAATGTCCGGGTTTGGGTGACTTGATGACGCCCGGTCCCTATATTTGACGCTGCAGGTTGCGCAGGGTCGTGCGGTGTCCATCGCGCCGCCCTGTCTCACTCCCGGCCCCCACCGGAGAGCATCCCCCCGAGTCCCATCGTGCTCTCCCCGCACATCCTGGAGCCCCCCCATGCGCCGAGTGCTCGGTGCGGCAGCAGCCGCCCTCGCCACGCTGCTCGCCTCGCTCGCCGTCACCGTCCCCGGCGTCGCCGTGACGAGCGGCGTCGACTTCGCGGGGGACACCCGCCCGACCTGGCAGACCAACGGCATCGTGTGGGCGCTCGCCCACTCGGGCAGCACCGTGTTCGCAGGCGGCACGTTCACCGCGATCCGCCCGGGCGGTGCGGCGCAGGGCACGAACGAGACCCCTGCCGCGCACCTCGTCGCCCTTGGCGCCGCGACCGGGGCCCCCACCGGGTGCAGCCCCGCGGTCGTCGGCCCCGCCGCGACGGTGCGGGCACTCGCGACCTCGCCCGACGGGTCGACGCTCTACGTCGGCGGAGAGTTCGCCCAGATCGGGGGCGTCCACCGCAGCCGCATCGCAGCGATCGACGTCGCGTCGTGCACCGTCAAGGCCTCGTTCGTCCCGCCCGCGGTGTCCGCCCGGGTGCGTGCGCTCGCCGTCACCGAGACCGCCGTCTACCTCGGCGGCGAGTTCGAGACGGTCGGCGGGCAGCCGCGCCAGCGCTTCGCGGCCCTCGACCCGCAGACGGGCGCGCTGCTCACGTGGGCCCCTGCCGCCGATGCGATCGGCAAGGCTGTCGCGGTCACTCCCGACGGGCAGCGCGTCGTCGTCGGCGGCGACTTCTCGACCGTCAACGGAGCGGGGTCGCGGGGCCTCGCGGTCGTCGACGCGGTGACGGGCGAGAACGTGCGTGCGTACGGCTCAGGCTTCGTCCCCTCGTCGACGACCATCCAGACGGTGACGATCGACTCCTCGGGGATCTACGCGGGGGCGGAGGGCACGGGGGCGGGCGTCTTCGACGGTCGACTCGCGATCGACCTCGACACGCTCGACGAGCGGTGGCGCGACCTGTGCCTCGGTGCGACGCAGGACGTCCAGCCCTTCAAGGGCGTGCTCTACGCCGCCCACCACACGCACGACTGCTCGCGCACGGCGGGCGGGTACGTCGACGGCCCGCGCCAGCACCTCACGGCGCAGAAGACCTCCGACGCGGAGATCTACGGCTGGTTCCCGAACACGAGCGGGGGCATCGGTGAGGGTCTCGGGCCGCGCGTCATGACGGTGGCGACCGTGGACGGCGTGAGCTACCTGTGGATCGGCGGCGAGTTCGTCCAGGTCAACGACGTCCTGCAGCAGTCCCTCACCCGGTTCACCGACGGGGTGGACACCTCTCCGCCGTGGGTCGTCGCGAACGTCACCGCCGAGTCGGTCGTGCCGGGCCAGATCCACCTCCGGTGGCGCTCGAGCCTCGACCCTGACGACGACACCTTCGTCTACCGGGTCTACCGCGACGGCGGGACGGTCCCGGTGTGGACGGGCACCGCCAAGGCGACGAAGTTCTTCCGCCCCCAGGTGTCGTTCATCGACCACGTCGCACCCGGGTCGACGCACAGCTACCGGATCACGGCGTCGGACGGCCCGAACACCTCGGGCCTGTCCCCGGCGGTGCAGGCGACGGCCGCGACGGCCGAGAGCCTGCCCAACGCCTACGCGTGGCAGGTCAAGGAGGACGGCGCGGAGCTCTACTGGCGAGCAGAGGAGCTCGCCGGACCGGTGGGCGCCGACTCGGTCGGCAACCGCGCTCCGATCTACTTCGCCACCCCTGCGGCGGGCTTCGCCACGCCGGGCGCGCTCGTGGGGGAGGGAGCGGGCACCGCGGTGACCTTCACGGGCTCGAACGGTTCCTACGCGTACTCCGACGTCGTCACCGACGCACCGACGAGGTACACCATCGAGACCTGGCTGCGCACGACGAGCACCCGCGGCGGCAAGATCGCCGGCTTCGGCGACGGCACACCCGACCGCTGGCCGAACAACCGGCTCTCGACGAACTACGACCGCCACCTCTACCTGCGCAACGACGGCAGGGTCGTGTTCGGGGTCTACACCGGCTCGACGCAGGTCCTCACGTCCTCGCGCCCGGTGCGCGACGGCCAGTGGCACCACGTCGTCGCGTCCCAGGGCCCCGATGGCATGCGGCTCTACGTCGACGGCGCGCTCGTCGGGCAGAACTCCGTGACGGGTGCGCAGGCGTACCGCGGCTCGTGGCGCATCGGCGGCGACACCCTCTCGGGCTGGCCGAGCCGTCCGACGAGCAACTTCCTCGCGGGGTCGATCGACGAGTTCGCCGTCTACCCGACGGTGCTCACCGCGGAGCAGGTCGCCGCCCACCACCGGCTCGGCACGGTGCTCGGCGAGCCCGGCCCGGAGCCGGTCGAGGACACGACGCCGCCCGCGGCGCCGACCGCGCTCACCGCGGACGTGACGGACGACGACGTCGACCTCGGCTGGACGGCGGCGACTGACGACGTCGGGGTCGTCGGCTACGACGTCCACCGCTCGAGCGACCCCGCGTTCACGCCGAGCGCCGCGACGCTGCTCGCCCGGGTGACGACGACGTCGTACCGGGACACCGACGTCGCCCTCGGCACGGTCCACTACCGCGTCGTCGCGGTGGACGCCGCAGGGAACGCGACGGCCTCGGCGCCGGTCGCCGCGACGATCGAGCCGCCCGAGGGCGAGCCCGTCACGGTGGCCGTCACCCCGACGCGCGACACCTACGTCAACCAGGGTGCGCCGAGCGCGACCTACGGGACGTCGACGTCGCTCGCCTCCCGAGGGTCGTCGGGGTACACCGCTTACCTCGCGTTCGACGTGCCGGAGGCGCCCACCGGGTACCACCTCGCGGAGGCCTCGCTCCGGCTGCGGACGACGACGGACCCGCTCGCGTCCTCGGCCGACGCCCACCAGGTGCGCGCGGCGACGAGCAACGAGTGGAGCGCCGCCACGCTCACCTGGAGCACCCGGCCGAGCCTCGCTCCGGGCACCCTGGGCACCCTGCCCGGCGGCGCGACGACGTCGACGACCTACGACGTCGACCTCGACCCGGCCGCGCTCGCCGCGCTCGGTCACGGCG
>JAFABT010000185.1 GCA_023425905.1 Actinomycetes bacterium
GTCGTCGTCCCGACTCCGCCGACGCGCCCCGGCCGGCGCCGCGACCTCGACGGGGTGCGTGACCGGCTGCTCTACCGCAGTGCCCCGCTGGGCCTCATGCGGCGGGCGACGCTCGAGCAGCTGCGGCTGCGCCTCGCCGTCGGCCACCCCGTGGGCGAGGACGTGCCGTTCTCGACACGACTCTTCCTCGAGCGCCCCGTCGCCTACGACCGGGCCGGCCCGGCCTACGTCATCGGCGCCGACGCGGTCACGCGCGTCACCCACACGCCCCGGCCGGTCGCCGAGGATCTCGCCTTCCTCGACGACGTGCTCGACGCTGCCTGGTTCGGTCACGTGTCGGAGGCGGCTCGGGCCGCGTTCGCGACGAAGGCCGCCCGGATCCACCTCTTCGGCGTCGTCCACAACCGTCCCGCGGCGGGCGCATGGCACGAGGCAGACGTCGACGCGCTGCGCACCGTCGCCGTCCGGCTCGCCGACGCCGCGCCAGGCTACGAACGCGCCCTGTCGCGCGCCGATCGCGACCTGCTCGACGCGATCGGGTCGGGTGAGCCGGCTGCGCGTCTCGTCGACCTGTCCGCCCGTCGCCGCCGGCACGGCACGCCTGCGACGCTCCTCACGCGCGACCTGCGCGACCTGCTCCGCCGGGAGGCGCCGCTCCGACTCATGGCGGCCTCCGTCCTCACCCGCTGACGGTTGCCGTGCTGCGGCAGGATTGACCCATGGACGCCCTCCCGGAGCCGCTCGCCCGTGTGCTGCGTGACGCGCCGCTGCTCGTCGGCCGCGCGGACCTCGTCGTCCTGCCCAACGACGACCCCGACGCCCACGACGACGTTGTCGGGCTCGCCGGAGACTGGATCGCGGACGACGCACCGCGGGACGGGGTGACCGTCCTCCTGCGGCTCGACGGGTCGCTCTCGGCGCTGGGCGACGTCGGCGCCGCGGGCGAGGACGAGCTCACCGTGCTCATCGCCTCCCACGTCCAGGACTACGTCGTCGACGTGACCGGGGCCCCGTGGCCACCTCATCGGCGGGCCGACGGCACCGACACGGTGCTCGACCCGCGCCTCGACCCGGCAGGGTCGGCCGTGTGGGCAGACGGCCCCCGTCCCGTCGCGGTCATCGGGGAGCTCGGGGGACCCGCCCCCGTCGCCTGACCGGGTCGAGGCGCGCGCGTCACTAGACTGACGAGGCCGCCGCGCGCGGCTCAAGACCGGTCCGCGACGGGACGGTCGCGCCCGCGCGCCGCCCGCCCGACGACCATCCCCCTGGAGGGACCCCGCCATGCGCATCGCCGTCATTGCCCTGGGCAAGATCGGGCTGCCGCTTGCAGCCCAGTTCGCCCGCGCCGGGCACGAGGTCGTCGGCGTCGACGTCAACCCGACGGTCGTCGACCTCGTCAACCGGGGCGTCGAGCCGTTCCCCGGTGAGGCGCACCTCGCCGAGGCGCTCGCGGAGCTCGTCCCCGCAGGTCGGCTGCGCGCGACGACGTCGTACGCCGAGGCCGTCCCGGGCGCGGACGCGGTAGTCCTCGTCGTGCCGCTGTTCGTCGACGAGGCGACCGCGCAGCCCGACTTCGGCTGGATGGACGCCGCGACGCGCGAGCTCGCCGCCCACCTCACGCCGGGCACGCTCGTCTCCTATGAGACGACGCTCCCGGTCGGCACGACGCGCAACCGGTGGAAGCCCATGCTCGAGGAGGGTTCGGGCCTCGTCGAGGGCCGCGACTTCCACCTCGTGTTCTCCCCCGAGCGCGTCCTCACGGGGCGCGTCTTCGCGGACCTGCGCCGCTACCCCAAGCTCGTCGGCGGCCTCTCGGCGGAGGGCGCCGCGCGGGCGCGGAAGCTCTACGAGGCGGTGCTCACCTTCGACGAGCGGCCCGACCTGCCCCGCCCGAACGGCGTCTGGGATCTCGGCTCGGCCGAGGCCGCGGAGATGGCCAAGCTTGCCGAGACGACGTACCGCGACGTGAACATCGGACTCGCGAACCAGTTCGGGGCCTTCGCCGAGAAGGCGGGCATCGACATCTACGCCGTCATCGAGGCGTGCAACTCCCAGCCGTACTCCCACATCCACCGGCCGGGGATCGCCGTTGGCGGGCACTGCATCCCGGTGTACCCGCGGCTCTACCTCTCGGTCGACCCGGACGCGACGATCGTGCGGGCCGCCCGCGAGGCGAATGCGGCCATGCCGGCCCGCGTCGTGGGCCGCGCCGCCGAGCTGCTCGGCGATCTCACCGGCCTGCGGGCGGTCGTCCTCGGCGCGTCGTACCGCGGCGGCGTGAAGGAGACGGCGTTCTCCGGGGTGTTCGCGACGGTCGACGCGCTGCGCGCGCACGGCGCCGACGTCCTCGTCCACGACCCGATGTACGACGACGCCGAGCTCGAGGCCCACGGCTGGGCCGCGTACCACCTGGGCGAGCCGGCCGACGTCGCGCTCGTCCAGGCCGACCACTCCGCGTACGCCGCGCTCACGCCGGCGGACCTGCCGGGCGTGCGACTGCTCGTCGACGGCCGACGCACGACGGACCCGGCCCTGTGGGCGGGGACGCCCCGCGTCGTCGTCGGGGCCTCGGAGGTGCAGCCCGGATGAGCTGGTGGGAGATCGTGGCGCCGGCCGCGGTCCTCGTGGGGGCACTGCTCGTCCCGGGCTTCGTCATGCTCCGGCTCGCCGGGATCCGCGGGATCCTCGCGGTCGCGGGGGCGCCCGTCGTCACCTCGGCGGTCGTCGGGGTCGCGGGCGTCACCCTCGACCTCGCGGGCATCGGATGGTCGTGGGGGTCCTTCGCGGCGTTCACCGTGCCGCTGTGGGCGCTCTCGGCGCTGCTCGGCTGGTGGGTCCGGGTCGAGGCGCGCCGGCGAGGCCAACGGCCGGGTGGTCTGTGGTCGCCGCGGTGGGCGCTCGGGCGTCGCGGCCATGGCGACCCGGAGGCCGTGAGCGGGCCTGGCC
>JAFABT010000200.1 GCA_023425905.1 Actinomycetes bacterium
GGTCGCCATGGTGCCAAACCTACCCGCGCACCCCGGCACGGCCCGGGAGGAACACGCGGCTCCCCCGGGCCGGCCGGAGCGGTCGGATCACGCCTCGACGACGACCGGGATGATCATCGGGCGCCGCCGCAGTCGACCCGAGATCCACCGGCCCACGACGCGCCGGATGATCTGCTGGAGCTGGTAGGTGTCCGCGTTGCCGCCCTTGGCGGCCTCCTCGACCGCCGCGACGACGTCCGGAAGGATGTCGTCGAAGACGCCCTCGTGCTCCGCGAAGCCACGGGCGTGGACCTGCGGACCGGCGAGCACCGTGCCGTCAGCCGAGCTGACGACGACGAAGATCGACACGAAGCCCTCGTCCCCGAGGATGCGGCGGTCCTTGAGCTCGGCCTCGGAGATCTGCCCGACGCTCGAGCCGTCGACGTAGACGTAGCCGCACGGCACCGCGCCCACGACGGACGCCTCGCCGTCGACGAGGTCGATGACGACGCCGTCCTCGGCGAGGATGACGCGCTCCGGTGGGACGCCCGTCTGGACCGCGAGCGCCGCGTTCGCGACGAGGTGACGCACCTCGCCGTGCACGGGCATGACGTTCTTGGGCCGCAGGATGTTGTAGCAGTAGAGCAGCTCGCCGGCGCTCGCGTGCCCCGAGACGTGGACCTTCGCGTTGCCCGAGTGCACGACGCGCGCGCCGAGCCGGGTGAGCCCGTTGATGACGCGGTAGACGGCGTTCTCGTTGCCCGGGATGAGCGAGGACGCGAGGACGACGGTGTCGCCGTGCCCGACCTCGACCTTGTGGTCTCGGTTCGCGATCCGCGACAGCGCCGCCATGGGCTCGCCCTGCGACCCGGTGCACATGAGGACGACCTCGTGGTCGGGAATGCTCGTCACCTGCTTGAGGTCGACGAGCACACCCTCGGGGATGCGAAGGTAGCCGAGGTCCGAGGCGATCGCCATGTTGCGGACCATCGACCGTCCGACGAGTGCCACCTTGCGGCCGTGCGCCTCCGCGGCGTCGAAGACCTGCTGGACGCGGTGGACGTGGGAGGCGAAGGACGCCACGACGATCCGCCCGCTCGACTCCCCGAAGACGGAGTCGAGCACCGGGCCGATGCCGCGCTCGGGCGCGACGAACCCGGGGACCTCGGCGTTGGTCGAGTCGACCATGAAGAGGTCGACGCCCTTCTCGCCGAGTCGCGCGAAGGCGCGCAGGTCGGTGATGCGGCCGTCGAGCGGGAGCTGGTCCATCTTGAAGTCCCCGGTGTGGAGCACCGTGCCAGCGGCCGTCGTCACCGCGACCGCGAGCGCGTCGGGGATCGAGTGGTTGACGGCGACGAACTCGCACTCGAAGGCGCCGAGCTGCTCGACCTGGCCCTCTTTGACGGCGAGCGTCACGGGGGTGATCCGGTGCTCCTTGAGCTTGGCCTCGATGAAGGCGAGCGTGAGCTGGGAGCCGACGAGGGGGATGTCCCCGCGGAGACGGAGCAGGTACGGCACCGCGCCGATGTGGTCCTCGTGGCCGTGGGTGAGGACGATCGCCTCGATGTCGTCGAGGCGGTCCCGGATGTAGTCGAAGTCCGGGAGGATGAGGTCGACGCCAGGCTGGTGGTCCTCGGGGAAGAGCACGCCGCAGTCGATGACGAGCAGGCGGCCGTCGTACTCGAGGACGGCCATGTTGCGGCCGATCTCACCGAGCCCACCGAGGGCGACCACCCGCAACGCGCCGTGAGGCAGGACGGGCGGCGGGGTGAGCTCGGGATGGGGGTGGGACATGGGACCTCCGGATCAGCGAACGGGTTCGAGGCCAGCGGCGCGCAGCGCTGCGCGGACCCGGTCGACCTCGTCGGCGTCGGCCTCGACGTGGGGCAGACGCATCGCGGCGCTGGGCAGGATGCCGAGCAGCCACAGGGTGAGCTTGGAGCGCAGGGCACCGTTGCCGGAACCGCTGATGATGTCGATCGCGGGGAGCAGCTCGACCAGGTGGTCGCGCGCGGCGCTCACGTCGCCCGCGTGGAACGAGCGCACGGCGTCCGCGACCCGGTCGCCAGCGATGTGCGCCACCATCGAGACGACGCCGACGCCACCGTGGGCGAGGAACGCGAGGACGAGCGCGTCGTCGCCGCTGTACCAGGCGAGGCCGGTGCGTGACTGGTTGACGACTGCGGCCTCGAGGTCGCCGGTCGCGTCCTTGATCGCGACCACGCGCTCGTGCTCGGCGAGGGTCGCGAGGGTGTCGCCGGCGAAGCGCACGCCGGTGCGCACCGGGACGTCGTAGAGCATGACCGGCAGCTCGGTCGAGTCCGCGATCGCGCTCACGTGGGCGATGACACCGGCCTGTGACGGGCGCGAGTAGTAGGGAGAGACGACGAGCAGTCCGTGCGCGCCGGCCTCCGCGGCCTGCTCTGCCATGCGGACCGCGTGCGCGGTGTCGTTCGACCCCGCACCCGCGAGCACGACCGCGTCGTCGCCGACCGCCTCGACGACCGCACGGATGAGGTCGGACTTCTCAGGTGCGTGCGTCGTGGGCGCCTCGCCCGTCGTGCCGTTGAGCACGATCCCGTCGTTGCCGTGGGCGACGAGGTGAGTGGCGAGGTCGGCCGCGGCCTTGAGGTCGACGGACCCATCGGCGCGCATGGGGGTGACCATGGCGGTGAGCACCGTGCCGAAGGGACGGGTGGCGGTCGTGTGCTGCGGCATGGGGTCAAACTACCGCCCAGGGGCGCCGGCCTGCTCGCACGTCCGACCTCGGGCGGCACGAGGCTCAGACGCCAGCGCCTTCGTCGGCCTGGGCCAGGACGGGTCGGAGGCTGCGGAAGCGGTACCTCGCTCCGCTCGTCGAGGTCGCCCACGCACTGACGGCGGCGGTGACGAAGCGGCCGGGGACGGCAGGCGCGAGCGTGTCGCCCTCCTCGAGCGTGTCGAGGCCGGGGACCTCGAGGTCGGTGATCTCGAGGCGCGTCGCGAAGGGCAGCATGGCCTCGTAGACCTGCGCACCGCCGATGCACCAGGCCGGGCCGCCATCGAGACGCTCAAGGGCGGCGCCGACGTCGTGGACGGCGTCCGCGCCCGGCGTGCTCCATCCACGGTCCCGCGTGAGCACGATGTTGTCCCGCCCGGGAAGCGGCCGGAACCGCGCAGGCAGCGAGTCCCACGTCGTCCGACCCATGACGACCGCGTGCCCACGGGTGAGCTCCCTGAAGTGCGCGAGGTCCTCCGGGACATGCCACGGCAACGTGCCCGAGCGGCCGAGGACGGCGGCAGGCACGCCGCCCGGAGCGCTCACGCGCGCCTGAGCCCACACGAGGCCGAGGTCGACGCTCACACCGCGACCGGGGCGCTGATCGCCGGGTGGTGGACGTAGTCGTGCACGACGACGTCGTCGAAGTCGTAGTCGAACAGGGACGCAGCCCGTCGCAGCTCGAGTCGCGGGGCCGCGAAGGGCTCACGGGCGAGCTGCTCGGCGACCTGCTCGGCGTGGTTGTCGTAGACGTGGCAGTCGCCGCCGGTCCACACGAACTCCCCCACCTCGAGCCCGACCTGCTGGGCCACCATGTGCGTGAGCAGGGCGTAGGACGCGATGTTGAACGGGACACCGAGGAACATGTCCGCCGACCGTTGGTAGAGCTGGCAGGAGAGCCTGCCGTCGGCGACGTAGAACTGGAAGAACGCGTGGCACGGCGCGAGCGCCATCTTGTCGAGCTCGGCGACGTTCCACGCAGAGACGATGATCCGACGCGAGTCCGGGTCCTCGCTCAGCTGCCGCAGCACCTGCGCGAGCTGGTCGACGTGCCCGCCGCCGGGCGTGGGCCACGAGCGCCACTGGACGCCGTAGACCGGGCCGAGCTCGCCGTCGTCGTCCGCCCACTCGTTCCAGATCCGGATGCCGTTCTCCTGGAGCCAGCGCACGTTCGAGTCCCCTCGCAGGAACCACAGCAGCTCCCCGACGACCGAACGCACGTGCACCCGTTTGGTCGTCACGAGGGGAAAGCCCTGGGCGAGGTCGAAACGGATCTGCCGGCCGAACACCGACCTGGTCCCCGTGCCGGTGCGGTCCTGCTTGGGGGTGCCGTTCTCCCACACGTCACGCAGGAGGTCCTCGTAGGCGCAGAACGTCGCGGTCGTCCCTGGGTTCACTGCGGCATCCGGCGTCATGGCGGCATCCTAGGCGCCCTCCCCGACGGTGAGGCGATACTGGGCCGATGACGCCGTCGTCGCCCTTGCCGCCCGTGATCGCCGCGCACCTCGCGACGGGTCTCCTCATCGACGGGCTCTGGCGGCCCGCCTTCGACCGTGCGACGTTCCCGGTCGAGGACCCTGCGACGGGCGAGGTGATCGCCGACGTCGCAGACGCCCGTGCGGCCGACGCCCTCGATGCGCTCGGCGCCGCCGACGCAGCCGCTCCCGCCTGGCGCGCCGTCGCCCCCCGCGAACGTGCCGAGGCGCTCCGCGCCGTGCACGACCGGCTCATGGCCCGCGCGGACACCCTCTCGGCCGTCATCACGGCCGAGAGCGGCAAGCCGATCGCCGAGGCGCGCGCCGAGGTCGCCTACGGCGCCGACTTCGTCCGGTGGTACTCCGAGCAGGCGGTGCGCGCCGCCGGGTCCGCACGCACCGCACCGTCCGGGGGTAGCCACCAGATCGTGCTGCGCCGCGCCGTAGGCCCCGTCCTCGCGATCACGCCCTGGAACTTCCCGCTCGCGATGGCGACGCGCAAGGTCGCACCCGCGCTCGCCGCAGGCTGCACCGTCGTCGTCAAGCCCGCCCGGCTCGCCCCGCTCACGACCGCGCTCTTCGCCGAGATCGTCCGCGAGGTGCTCGCCGAGCGTGGTCTGCCCGCGGGGGTCCTCAACGTCGTGCCGTCCTCCTCCGCGGCGGCCGTGAGCGAGCCGCTGCTCACCGATCCGCGACTGCGCAAGCTGTCGTTCACCGGGTCGACCGAGGTCGGTCGCACGCTGCTGCGCCAGGCCGCCGACCGTGTGCTGCGCACCTCGATGGAGCTGGGCGGCGACGCGCCCTTCCTCGTCTTCGAGGACGCCGACGTCGAGGCTGCGGTCGAGGGTGCCCTCGCGGCAAAGCTGCGCAACGCAGGTCAGACGTGCGTCGCCGCCAACCGGTTCCTCGTCCACGAGCGCGTCGCGGAGGAGTTCACCGGGCAGCTCACCGCCGCCTTCGAAGCGCTCGTCGTCGGCCCTGGAACCGTCCCGGGCACCGACGTGGGCCCCCTCATCGAGGCCGCCGCGGTCGATGCCGTCCACGAGCTCGTCACCGCAGACCTCGACGCGGGCGCCCGGCTGCGCACCGGCGGGACGCCCTCCGCCGGGCCCGGCCACTTCTACCCCCCGACCGTGCTCACCGGCCTCGAGCGCGACGCCGCCACGGTGACGCACGAGGTCTTCGGCCCCGTCGCACCCGTCCTCACCTTCACGGACGAGGAGGAGGCCGTCGCGCTCGCGAACGCGGGCGATCACGGCCTTGCCGCCTACGCCTTCACGACCGACGTGCGGCGCGTCTTCCGCCTCGCCGAGCAGATCGAGGCCGGGATGCTCGGCGTCAACCGTGGCATGGTCTCCGACGCCTCCGCGCCCTTCGGCGGCGTCAAGGCCTCCGGCCTCGGCCGCGAGGGCGGCGAAGCGGGCATCGAGGAATACCTCGAGACCGTCTACGTGAGCCTGTAGGCCTGCCGGCATGTCCGACGCCCTCGCACCGCTCGACCCTGCAGTCCTGCGTCGCGCTGCCATCCGCCAAGCGGTGTCGGTCGCGGTCGCGACCGGGCTCTACGGCGTGTCCTTCGGAGCACTCGCCGTCGCGGCGGGCCTCGACGTCGCCCAGACGATGGTGCTCAGCATCGTCATGTTCACCGGAGGGTCGCAGTTCGCCTTCATCGGGGTCGTCGCCGCCGGCGGAGCGGTGGGGCCCGCAGTCGCGGCGGCCGGCCTGCTCGGCGCCCGCAACGGCATCTACGGCGCCCGCGTCGCTCCGCTGCTCGGGGTGCGCGGGCTGCGCAGGCTCGCCGCCGCGCACGTGACGATCGACGAGTCGACCGCGGTGAGCACCCTTCAGCCCACGCCGGAGGCCGCGCGCACGGGTTTCTGGTGGACGGGCGTCGGCGTGTTCGTCGCCTGGAACGCCCTCACCCTCCTCGGGGCGCTCGTCGGCGACGCCCTCGGCGACCCGCAGCGGTGGGGCCTCGACGCGGCCGCTGCGGCTGCCTTCCTCGGGCTGCTGTGGCCCCGGCTCGTCGGCCGCGGCACCCGGCCCGAGCGGCTCGTCGCCCTCGGTGCCGTCG
>JAFABT010000054.1 GCA_023425905.1 Actinomycetes bacterium
ACGCAGACGCGTGAGCATGTCTGCGATCGGGTCGGTCATGGTCATTGGGCTTCTTGCCCTTCCTCGTCGCGGTATCCGTGCCGGCCGCCTGGGGCGGTCGGCACGGACCTACGTCGTTGTTGTTACCAGCTGCTCTTGGTGACGCCGGGAAGCTCGCCGCGGTGCGCCATCTCGCGCACACAGATGCGGCAGAGCCCGAACTTGCGGTAGACCGAGTGCGGACGTCCGCACCGCTGGCACCGCGTGTAGCCACGGACCTTGAACTTCGGGGTCGCGTTCGCCTTGTTGACGAGGGCGCTCTTCGCCATGGTCAGTTCTCCTTGAACGGGAAGCCGAGACGCTTGAGGAGCGAGCGCCCCTCGGCGTCGGTGGTCGCCGTCGTCACGATGGTGATGTCCATGCCCCGGACGCGGTCGATCTTGTCCTGGTCGATCTCGTGGAACATGACCTGCTCCGTGAGACCGAAGGTGTAGTTGCCGTGCCCGTCGAACTGCTTGGGCGAGAGCCCACGGAAGTCACGGATACGCGGCAGCGCGACGGAGACCAGGCGGTCGAGGAACTCCCACATGCGGTCGCCGCGCAGCGTGACGTGCGCGCCGATCGGCATGCCCTCGCGGAGCTTGAACTGCGCGATGGACTTGCGGGCCTTGGTGACCTGAGGCTTCTGACCCGTGATCGCCGTGAGGTCGCGGATGGCGCCCTCGATCAGCTTGGAGTCCTTGGCGGCGTCACCGACACCCATGTTGACGACGACCTTGACGACCCGGGCGACCTGGTTGATGTTCTCGTGCGAGAACTCCTCGCGCAGGCCCGGGACGATCGTCTCGGCGTAGCGCGTCTTGAGACGCGGCTTGAGGGCTTCGGTGCTCATCAGATGTCCTTACCGGAGCGCTTGGCGACACGGATGCGCACCGTCTTGGTACGACCGTCGCGCTCGACCTGCTCGGTGCGGTACCCGACCCGGGTGCCCTTCTTGGACTCCGGGTCGACGACCATCACGTTGCTGATGTGGATCGGGGCCTCGACCGTCTCGATGCCGCCCGTGCGGGCGCCGCGAGCCGTCTGGCCGGCCTTGACGTGCTTGGTGACGCGCTGGACGCCCTCGACGACGACGCGCTGCGTCTCCGTGAGGACCTCGAGGACACGACCCTGCTTGCCGCGGTCGCGACCCGAGATGACGACGACGAGGTCGCCCTTCTTGATCTTGGCCATGGTCAGAGCACCTCCGGCGCCAGAGAGATGATCTTCATGAACTTCTTGTCGCGCAGCTCGCGACCGACCGGGCCGAAGATGCGCGTGCCGCGCGGCTCGCCGTCGTTCTTGAGGATCACCGCGGCGTTCTCGTCGAATTTGATGTAGGAACCGTCGGCGCGCCGACGCTCCTTGCGGGTACGGACGATGACGGCCTTGACCACGTCGCCCTTCTTGACGTTCCCGCCGGGGATTGCGTCCTTGACGGTGGCGACGATCACGTCACCGACACCGGCGTAGCGACGGCCCGAGCCGCCGAGAACGCGGATGCAGAGGATTTCCTTCGCACCCGTGTTGTCGGCGACGCGAAGTCGCGACTCCTGCTGGATCATGTCTCTTACTCCTGTCGTCTGCCGGTTCTCGCGGTGCGAGCCTGGCCGAACGGGTAGTTGCCGTCTTGCACCCGCGGGTGCCGCCGGTCATGGACCGGCGGCGCCCCGGGGGCAACATGAGTCGTGCTGTGTGCTACTTGGCCTTCTGGACGATCTCGACCAGACGCCAGCGCTTCGAGGCCGACAGCGGTCGGGTCTCCATGATGACGACGAGGTCGCCGATGCCGGCGCTGTTCGTCTCGTCGTGCGCCTTGACCTTGCTCGAGCGGCGGATGACCTTGCCGTAGAGCGGGTGCTTGACGCGGTCCTCGAGCTCGACGACCACGGTCTTGTCCATCTTGTCGCTCACGACGTAGCCGCGACGCACCTTGCGGTGTGCACGCGCCTCGCCGAGAGGCGTGGCCTCAGCGGCCGGGGTGTTGTTCGCGCTCATCGTGACCTCACTCGCTCGCGCTCGGGGCAGTACGGATGCCGAGCTCGCGCTCACGCATGATCGTGTAGATCCGCGCGATGTCACGACGAACGGCCATGAGACGGCCGTGGCTCTCCAGCTGGCCGGTGGCCGACTGGAAACGGAGGTTGAAGAGCTCCTCCTTGGCCTTCTTCAGCTCCGCGACGAGTCGCTCGTCGTCGAAGCCGTCCAGCTCGCTAGGAGCCAGGTCCTTGGTTCCGATAGCCATCAGTTACCACCCTCGCGAACCACGAAACGGGTCTTCATCGGGAGCTTGTGCTGCGCGCGACGCATGGCCTCGCGGGCGAGCGGCTCCGGGACACCGGCGAGCTCGAAGAGAACTCGACCCGGCTTGACGTTGGCGATCCACCACTCGGGCGAACCCTTGCCGGAACCCATGCGGGTCTCAGCAGGCTTCTTCGTGAGCGGACGGTCCGGGTAGATGTTGATCCAGACCTTGCCGCCACGCTTGATGTGGCGGGTCATCGCGATACGAGCGGCCTCGATCTGCCGGTTGGTGACGTAGGCGGGCTCGAGAGCCTGGATGCCGAACTCACCGAACGCGATCGTCGTGCCACCCGTGGCGGCGCCGGAGCGACCGGGGTGGTGCTGCTTGCGGTGCTTGAGCCTGCGCGGGATCAGCATGTCTCAGGCCTCCGTTCCGGACTCGGCAGCCGGAGCCGCCTCAGCGCCGGCGGGAGCGGCCTCAGCCGCGGGAGCCGACTGCTCGGGACGGTCGTTACGACGCGGTGCGCGGGTCGGACGGTCGCCGCGCGGGCCACCGCGGGGCGCACGGGGAGCCTGCGTCGCCTGCTGCGCCGCGAACTCCTTCTCCGTCATGTCGCCCTTGTAGATCCACACCTTGACGCCGATGCGACCGAAGGTCGTGCGTGCCTCGTACAGGCCGTAGTCGATGTTCGCGCGCAGCGTGTGCAGCGGCACACGACCCTCGCGGTAGAACTCCGACCGGCTCATCTCGGCGCCGCCGAGACGACCCGAGCACTGCACCCGGATGCCCTTGGCACCGGCGCGCTGGGCGGACTGCATGCCCTTGCGCATGGCGCGACGGAACGACACGCGGCTCGCAAGCTGCTCGGCGATGCCCTGCGCGACCAGCTGCGCGTCCATCTCGGCGTTCTTCACCTCGAGGATGTTCAGCTGCACCTGCTTGCCCGAGAGCTTCTCGAGGTCGCCACGAATGCGCTCGGCCTCCGCGCCGCGACGGCCGATGACGATGCCCGGCCGGGCGGTGTGGATGTCGATCTGCACGCGGTCGCGCGTGCGCTCGATCGTGACCTTCGAGATGCCTGCACGCTCGAGCCCCGTGGAGAGGAGCTTGCGGATCTCGACGTCCTCGCGGACGTAGTCGCGGTAACGCTGTCCGGGCTTGGTGCTGTCGGCGAACCACCGCGACCTGTGGTCGGTGGTGATGCCGAGGCGGTACCCGTGCGGGTTGACCTTCTGGCCCACTATCGGGTCCTCTCCTTCTTCTCGACCTGCTCCACGACCACGGTGATGTGGCTCGTGCGCTTGAGGATCTGGCTGGCCCGACCCTGCGCCCGCGGCCGGAACCGCTTGAGCGTGGGGCCCTCGTCGACGTAGGCCTCGCGCACGACGAGCGCCTGCTCGTCGAATGCGACTCCCTGACGATCGGCCTTCACGCGAGCGTTCGCGATCGCGCTCTCGACGACCTTGCGGACGGGCTCCCCCGCGGCCTGCGGTGCGAACTTCAACACCGCAACGGCCTCCTGGGCCTGCTTGCCACGGATGAGGTCCACGACGCGCCGGGCCTTCTGGGGCGTGATGCGGATGTACCGCACCTGCGCCTTGGCTTCCATTGCTGTCCTGCCTTCTGTGTCTCGTACGTGAGAACTCGCGCTAGCGACGTGTCACTGACCGGGGGTCAGCGACGACGTCCCTTGCGGTCGTCCTTCTCGTGGCCGCGGAACGTCCGCGTGGGGGCGAACTCACCGAGCTTGTGGCCGACCATCGACTCGGTCACGAAGACCGGCGTGTGCTTGCGACCGTCGTGCACGGCAAAGGTGTGACCGAGGAAGTCGGGCGTGATGACCGACCGACGGGACCAGGTCTTGATGACGTTCTTGGTCCCCTTCTCGTTCTGCACGTCCACCTTCTTCTGAAGGTGGCCGTCGACGAAGGGGCCCTTCTTGAGGCTGCGCGGCATCTTTCCAGGCTCCTATCAGCGCTTCTTGCCGGTGCGCCGACGACGCACGATCAGCTTGTCGCTCGGCTTGTTGGGACGACGGGTACGACCCTCGGGCTTGCCCCACGGGCTGACGGGGTGACGTCCACCGGACGTCTTGCCCTCGCCACCACCGTGCGGGTGGTCGACCGGGTTCATGACGACACCACGGACGGAGGGGCGCTTGCCCTTCCACCGCATGCGGCCGGCCTTGCCCCAGTTGATGTTCGACTGCTCGGCGTTGCCGACCTCGCCGATCGTGGCGCGGCAGCGCAGATCGACGTTGCGGATCTCGCCGGAGGGCATGCGCAGCTGCGCGTACGGCCCGTCCTTGGCGACCAGCTGCACCGAGGCACCAGCCGAACGGGCGATCTTCGCGCCGCCACCGGGCTTGAGCTCGATGGCGTGGATGACCGTACCGGTCGGGATGTTGCGGAGCGGGAGGTTGTTGCCGGGCTTGATGTCAGCGCCGGCGCCGTTCTCCACGACGTCGCCCTGCTTGAGCTTGTTCGGGGCGATGATGTAGCGCTTCTCACCGTCTGCGTAGTGCAGCAGGGCGATGCGCGCCGTGCGGTTCGGGTCGTACTCGATGTGCGCGACCTTGGCCGGGACGCCGTCCTTGTCGTGACGGCGGAAGTCGATGACTCGGTAGGCACGCTTGTGACCGCCACCCTGGTGGCGAGTCGTCACGCGACCGGTGGAGTTGCGACCACCGGTCTTGTGCAGCGGACGCACGAGCGACTTCTCCGGCGTGGAGCGCGTGATCTCGACGAAGTCGGCGACGCTCGCACCACGGCGGCCGGGCGTCGTCGGCTTGTACTTACGGATTCCCACGATTTTCCTCTATCTGCTTCTGGGCCGGCCTCAGCCGACCGGTCCGCCGAAGATGTCGATCGAGCCCTCGCGGAGGGTGACGATCGCACGCTTGGTGTCCTTGCGCTTGCCCAGCCCGAACTTCGTGCGGCGGGACTTGCCCTGACGGTTGGCCGTGTTCACGGATGCGACCTTGACGGAGAAGATCTGCTCGATCGCGATCTTGATCTCGGTCTTGTTCGCCCGCGGGTCGACGAGGAAGGTGTACTTGCCCTCGTCCAGAAGGCCGTAGCTCTTCTCGGAGACGACCGGCGCGAGCAGGATGTCGCGCGGGTCCTTGCCGACGTTGGTCACTTGGTCTCCTCCTGGGCGTCAGCCTCGGACTCGGTCGCTGCGGCCTTCACCGAACGACCCGTGGACGGGCCGGCGAGGAACGCGTCGAGCGCGCCCTGCGTGAAGACGACGTCGTCCGAGATGAGCACGTCGTACGTGTTGAGCTGGTCGGCGACGAGCAGGTGGACCCGCTCGACGTTACGCAGCGACTTCCACGTGATCTCGTCCTGACGCTCGACGACGACGAGGACGTTCTTGCGGCCCGACAGGTTGTCGAGGATCGCGAGAGCGGACTTCGTCGACGGCGCGGCGCCCGGGGCGAAGCCAGAGACGACGTGCACGCGGCCGGCACGAGCACGGTCCGAGAGAGCACCGCGGAGCGCCGCGGCCTTCATCTTCTTGGGCGTGCGCTGGGAGTAGTCGCGCGGCGAGGGGCCGTGAACGACGCCACCACCGGCGAACTGCGGCGCACGGGTCGAACCCTGACGGGCGCGGCCGGTGCCCTTCTGCTTGAACGGCTTCTTGCCGCCACCCCGGACCTCGCCACGCGTCTTGGTGCTGTGCGTGCCCTGACGGGCCGCAGCGAGCTGCGCGACGACGACCTGGTGGATGAGCGGGACGTTCGTCTGGACGTCGAACACCTCGGCGGGGAGGTCGGCCGTACCGGCCTTCTTGCCCGTGCCGTCGATGACGTCGACAGTCAGCGTGTCTGCCATGGTCGGCTCACGCACCCTTCACAGCGTTGCGCACGAGGACGACGCCGCCCTTGGGGCCCGGGACGGCGCCCTTGATCAGGAGCAGCCCCTTCTCTGCGTCGACCGCGTGGACGGTCAGGTTCTGAGTGGTCTGCTGGTCGTGACCCATGCGTCCGGCCATCTTGATGCCCTTGAACACGCGCGAGGGGGTCGAGGCCCCACCGATCGAGCCGGGCTTGCGGTGGTTGCGGTGCGCACCGTGGGAGGCGCCGACGCCGTGGAAGCCGTGACGCTTCATCACACCGGCCGTGCCCTTGCCCTTGGTCGTGCCGGTGACGTCGACCTCGCTGCCGGCCTCGAACGCCTCGGCCGTGATCTCCTGGCCGAGCTCGTAGGAGGCGACGTCCGTCGTGCGGACCTCGGTGAGGTGGCGACGCGGCGTGACACCGGCCTTGGCGAAGTGGCCCTTGAGGGGCTGCGACACCTTGCGCGGGTCGATCGCACCGTGGGCGAGCTGCACCGCGGTGTAGCCGTCGACCTCTGCCGTACGCAGCTGCGTGACGACGTTGGTGCCCACGTTGAGGACCGTGACGGGCACGAGGCGACCGGCCTCGTCCCACACCTGGGTCATGCCGAGCTTCGTGGCGAGCACCGCCGTGACGGCGCGTGCATTCTGCTGGGTAGTCATGTCGAGGATCTCCTTCCCAGCGTCAGAGCTTGATCTCGATGTTCACGTCCGCGGGCAGGTCGATGCGCATGAGCGCGTCGACGGCCTTCGGCGTGGGATCGATGATGTCGATGAGGCGCTTGTGCGTCCGCATCTCGAAGTGCTCGCGGCTGTCCTTGTACTTGTGAGGCGACCGGATGACGCAGAAGACGTTCTTCTCCGTCGGCAGCGGCACCGGGCCCACGACCGTCGCACCAGCGCGCGTCACCGTGTCGGCGATCTTGCGCGCCGAGCTGTCGATGACCTCGTGGTCGTAGGACTTGAGCCGGATGCGGATCTTCTGTCCCGCCATGGCGTCGTCTGACTCTCTCTCTAGAACTGCAGGTGGTCCGACCCCCGCACTCGGGCGTGTCGCCTAGAGCGACGCGCCCCGCACAGCGCACCGGGTGGTGCCGAGGTCGTTGTGTGGTGTCAGAGCCGTCTCGATCGCGGTGGCGACCCGACGTGCTCATCGACATGTCTGTTCATCTCCGCCCCGCGCGAGGTCCCGCACCGCTGGTGCGAACCACTCACGCTCGGGGGTCCCCGCTCAACACAGGGCGCACCGGGCAACAGGCAACCTGAACAGTGTGCCAGATTGTTGCCCGCAACACCAAGTGCGGCCGAGACTGACGTGTGGTGACGTCCCGCACACGACGAAGGGCCCGGGCTGTGCCCGGGCCCTTCGTGATGCGCTAGATCAGATCATCACTTGATGATCTTGGTGACCCGGCCCGAGCCGACGGTCCGACCACCCTCACGGATGGCGAAGCCGAGGCCCTCCTCCATGGCGATCGGCTGGATCAGCTCGACCGTCATCTCGGTGGTGTCGCCGGGGATGACCATGGGCGTGCCCTCGGGGAGGGTGATGACGCCGGTCACGTCCGTCGTGCGGAAGTAGAACTGCGGACGGTAGTTCGAGTAGAACGGGTTGTGACGGCCGCCCTCGTCCTTCGACAGGATGTAGACCTGCGCCTCGAAGTCCGTGTGCGGGGTGATCGAGCCCGGCTTCACGACGACCTGGCCACGCTCGACGTCCTCGCGCTTGGTGCCACGAAGGAGCAGACCGGTGTTGTCGCCGGCCTCGGTCTCGTCCATCTGCTTGTGGAAGGTCTCGATGCCCGTGACCGTCGTCTTCTGCGCGGGACGGATGCCGACGATCTCGACCTCGGAGTTGATCTTCAGCGTGCCGCG
>JAFABT010000172.1 GCA_023425905.1 Actinomycetes bacterium
GGTGGTCACCGTCCTCGGTCTCTCGGACGTCGTCGTCGTCGACACCCCGGACGCGCTGCTCGTCACGAGCCGTGCCCACGCCCAGGGGGTCAAGGCTGTCGTCGACGCCGTGCGCGCGGCCGGACGGGACGACCTGCTCTGACCTCGGCGTCGGCCGTCAGGGCCGCGACGCGCGCCGCACGAGACCGTGGCGCTGCCGGCGCGCTCGGGTGGTTAGGCTCGTGGGGTGTCAGTGCACGTAGACCTCGCCGAACGCATCCGCGACCTCACGACGGAGCTCAGCGCCGAGCTCGTGGAGATCCGGCGGGACCTGCACGCCCATCCGGAGCTCGCCCGGCTCGAGGTGCGCACGACGGCTCTCGTCGCGGACCGGCTGCGCGAGGCCGGGCTCGAGCCCGTGCTGCTGCCCGGCACGGGGTTGCTCTGCGACATCGGTCCCTCACCGGTCGAGACCGGACGGCGCCGGGTCGCCCTCCGGGCGGACCTCGACGCGCTGCCGCTCACCGACGGCTGCGGTCGCCCGTGGGTGTCCACGTCGCCGGGTGTCGCGCATGCCTGCGGGCACGACGTCCACACGACGGCGGTGCTCGGGGCGGGTCTCGTCCTCGCGCGCATGGCGCAGGAGGGCGACCTGCCCACGGGCGTGCGGCTGCTGTTCCAGCCCGCGGAGGAGATCCAGCCCGGGGGAGCGCTCGACCTGCTCGGGCACGGCGCGCTCGAGGGCGTCGGGATGATCTATGCCGTGCACTGCGACCCGCGCATCGACGTCGGCTCGATCGGCTCACGGATCGGCCCGATCACCTCCGCGTCGGACGAGGTCACCGTGACCGTGCACGGTCAGGGCGGGCACACCTCACGCCCGCACCTCACGGGCGACCTCGTCTTCGCGCTCGGGCAGATCATCACGCAGGTGCCCGCGGTGCTCGGCCGGCGGCTGGATCCACGCTCCGGGGTCAACCTCACGTGGGGTGCGGTGCAGTCCGGCTCGGCCCACAACGCGATCCCTTCCACGGGAACTCTCAAGGGCACGTTGCGCTGCCTCGACGTGCACGCCTGGGAGCGCGCCGCGGTCATCCTCCACGAGACGATCGAACGGGTCGCGGCAGGGCTCGGCGTCGAGGTCGAGATCCATCACGTGCGGGGTGTGCCGCCCGTCGTCAACGACGAGCGTGCCGTCGCGCACCTCGAGGCCGCGGCGCGGGCGATCCTGCCCGCGGACTCCCTCGTCCTCACCGAGCAGTCGCTCGGCGGGGAGGACTTCGCCTGGTACCTCACGAAGGTGCCCGGTGCGCTCGCGCGGCTCGGGACGCGCACACCGGGCGACCGTACGTACGACCTCCACCAGGGCGACTTCACGGTCGACGAGCGCGCGATCGACGTGGGCGTGCGACTGCTGGCAGGGACCGCACTGCGCGCGGCGCGCAGCCACCTGCGGGAGACCGCGGACGACGTTCCGGTTCCGTAACGAACTACTGGTCGGTAACGTCGTTCGGCGCCGACGGGCCTATCGTTGAGACGACATGGTCGACCATGGCTCCCACCGCACACCCCGCGGGCGCGAGCCCCCCGGTCGGCACGGCGTCGGACAACTGGAGACACAGTGAAGACACTCACGCGGATCGCGGCGCTCGCCGCGGGCAGCGCCCTCGTTCTCAGCGCCTGCGGGCAGGCGCCCGCCGAGGAGGGACCCTCGGCCGCGCCGAGCGCGACCCAGAGCGCGGCGTCCGTCGACTACACCGCATGCATGGTCTCGGACGAGGGCGGCTTCGACGACGCCTCGTTCAACGAGCGGGCCTCCGAGGGCCTCACCAAGGCCGAGCAGGAGCTCGGCGTCAAGGGCGTCCGCGCCGAGTCCCAGGACGCCGGTGCGTACCAGGGCAACGTCGACGCGATGGTCCAGCAGAACTGCGACCTCATCCTCGGCATCGGCTTCGCGCTCGAGGACACGATCCAGGCCGCGGCCGAGGCGAACACGGACCGCGACTTCGCGCTCCTCGACTCGGCGTTCTCCGCAGCGGACTTCTCGCCGGTCGAGCTCCCGAACGCCCGTCCGCTGCTCTTCAACACGCACGAGGCCGCGTTCCTCGCCGGCTACCTCGCCGCGGGCGTCACGAAGTCCGGCACGGTCGCGACGTACGGCGGTCAGCCGTTCCCGTCCGTGACGATCTTCATGGACGGCTTCGTCGACGGCGTCGCCAAGCACAACAAGGACAAGGGCACGGACGTCAAGGTCCTCGGCTGGGACAAGGCCAAGCAGAACGGCCAGTTCACCGGCAACTTCTCCGACGTCGAGCTCGGCAAGACGACGACGCAGGCCTTCATCGAGCAGGGCGCGGACATCATCCTCCCCGTCGCTGGCCCGGTGGGCGCCGGCTCGCTCCAGGCCGCGAGCGAGGCTGACGGCGTCTCGGTCATCTGGGTCGACGCCGACGGCTTCCTCAACCCGAAGAACGACAAGTACAAGGACCTCATCCTCACCTCGGTGACGAAGTCCATGGACCTCGCGATCTTCGAGACGATCAAGGCAGGCGTCGACGGCGCCTTCACACCCGAGGCCTACATCGGCACGCTCGCCAACGACGGTGTCGGCCTCGCGCCGCTGCACTCGTTCGAGGACAAGGTCGATGCGGCGCTCGTCGCCGAGGTCGACGCCCTCAAGGCGCAGATCGTCGACGGATCGCTCAAGGTCGAGTCGCCCAGCTCGAA
>JAFABT010000203.1 GCA_023425905.1 Actinomycetes bacterium
CGTCTCGACTCCGCCCGCGAGCTGCGCCGGGACCGCGTCGACCTCGCGCAGCTCGCGACGGACGCGGCGAGCGACCTCCTCGCGCTCGACGCCTCCCGCCCCGTGCGGCTCACCGCGCTCGACGGCACGGGCGCGACCGTCCCGGTGCCCGTCGAGGGCGACGCGGACCGGCTCCGACAGGTCGTGACGAACCTCGTCGGCAACGTCGTCGCGCACACCCCGGCGGGGTCCCCGGTCGAGATCGCCGTCGGGCTCACGACCGGCACGCCCCGCGAAGCGGTGCTCGAGGTGCGCGACCACGGGCCGGGGATCGACGCTGCGCACGTCGGCCGCGTCTTCGAGCGGTTCTACCGGGCCGACGCCTCGCGCGGCCGGTCGGACGGCGGCGGTGCCGGGCTCGGCATGTCGATCGTCCAGACGATCGTCGAGCGGCACGACGGGTCGGTCAGCCTGCACGAGACACCCGGGGGCGGGACGACCGTCCGGGTCGCGCTGCCCACAGTGGGCCCCTCCACCCAGTGATCCGCGGGCAGGGCGGCATGCTCTGCCCGGGCAGGGCAGGATAGGTGGGTACGCCGGGCCCCGACCCGGGACCCCCTGAGCTCGTGAGGAACATGATGGGCGTCGTCGACGCGCCGCAGTGGTTGATCTCCGCCTGGACCCGCTCCGTACGCGCGGTGGGCTCCCCGGCCGACGAGGCCGAGGTGCGCATCGTCGGGGAGCGGCTGCTCGAGCGCTGGTCGGAGCCCGGCCGCCACTTCCACAACCTCCGCCATCTCATCGCGGTGCTCGCCCGGGTCGACGAGCTCGCCGAAGAGACGCACGAGCCCGACGTCGTCCGCCTCGCGGTCTGGTACCACGGCGCGAAGTTCGAGACGGCGAAGGCCGCGGCCCTCGCACACCGGGGCGGAGAGGACGAGGTCGCGAGCGCGGCCCTCGCCCGCCACGAGCTCACCACGCTCGGGGTCCCGGCGGTGCACGTCGAGCGGGTAAAGCACCTCGTCACCCGCATGGCCCGCCACAACCCCGACCCGGAGGACCTTGACTGCGCCGTCCTGTGCGACGCGGACCTCGCCGTGCTCGCCGCGGAGCCGCAGCGGTACAAGACGTACCTCGAGGAGATCCGCGAGGAGTACGCGCACCTGCCCCTGCGCGCCTTCCTCGAGGCCCGGCAGCGCATCGTGGCGAAGCTCCTCGGCCGCCCGCGCATCTTCGTGAGCCCGCTCGGCACCGCGTGGGAGGAGCCCGCGCGTCAGAACCTCGCGATGGAGCAGGCGCGCCTCGCCCGCGAGCTCGAGAAGCTCGACGCCGCAGAGGCGTCGGCGTCCGCGGCGGGACCGGACCCGGCTGCCTGAACCGCCTCGTCCACACCCCTCGGTGTCGCGCCTCGTCCACAGTGGAGAGGGGGACGACCCGAGCCCGGGCGTCCCCGCTCCTAGCGTCGTGCTCGTCATCACCACAGGACGACCGACGAAGGAGCACCCCCATGAGCAGGTTCGAGGTCGACGCGGCGCGCGTCCAGCAGGCCGGCGGCGCCGTGAGCAAGACGTCCGCAGCGATCCGGGCGGAAGTCTCCGCGATGCAGCGGCATCTCGACGAGCTGCGCAGCAGCTGGCGTGGCGGCGCGTCGGATCAGTTCTCGAGCGTCGTCGCGGAGTGGAACGGGACCCAGAAGAAGGTCGAGGACTCCCTCGACTCGATCCAGCGCGCGCTCGGCAACGCGGCGACCGCGTACGCCGAGGCCGAGCAGGCTGCCACCCGAATGTTCACTCCCGCCTGAGGGACCTACGCTCGGTCCCGTGACCGTCCTCGTCGACACCCCGATGTGGCCCCGGCACGGGACCGTGTGGGCGCACCTCGTCTCCGACTCCACCCTTGACGAGCTGCACGCCTTCGCACGCCGGGCAGGGCTCCCCGAGCGCTCCTTCGACCTCGACCACTACGACGTGCCCGCGGAGCGGTGGGAGGAGCTCGTGGCCCTCGGCGCCGAGCCCGTCGAGGGCCGCGAGCTCATCCGCAGGCTGCGGGCCGCGGGCCTGCGCGTCCCGGCACGTGACCGACCGGCCCGCGTGCGTCACCTCGGCGCCTGAGAGGACCTCGATGCCGCACAGACAAGGGTGGGCCGAGGTCGCCGACGGCGTCCACGTCCTCCGGCACGGCGCGGTCGACGTGTCCGCGACCGTCGTCCTGGGGCCGCAGGGGGCAGTCGTCGTCGACACGACCGACTCCCCCGAGGGCGCGAGCCGCATCCGCCAGCACGTCGAGCACCTCGGCAGGCAGGTCGTCGCCGTCGTCCTCACCCACGCGCACTACGACCACACCTTCGGCCTCGCCGGCCTCGGCGCCGGGGACTCACGCCCCCTCGCGTATGCCCACGGCCGCTTCGCCGCCCACGTCGACGCCGTCGAGCGACCTGAGCTCGCGGCCGGGCTGCGCGGCGAGCTCCTCCACTGCCCCCCGGGTGCGTGGGACGACGTCGACCTCACGATGCCCACCGCGCCCGTCGTCGCCTCCGTGACGATCGCGCCCGGTGGCCGCCCGCTCGACCTTGTGCCGCTTCCTCCCGCGCACACCACGTGCGACGTGCTCGTTCACGTCCCGGACGTCGACCTGTGGATCACGGGCGACGTCGTCGAGGAGTCCGGACCCCCATGCATCGAGGCCGACTCAGACCTCGACGGCTGGATGCGCGCCCTCGACCTGCTGCTCGACCGGTCGACCGCGACGAGCGTCCTCGTTCCGGGGCACGGCGCACCCGTGGGCCGGGACTTCCTCCTCGCGCAGCGCGGCGTGCTCGCGCAGCGGGCCCTCAACGCGGACGGACCGGCCACCCGAAGGTGACCGGTCCGTCGTGACGCGTAGCGGGTCAGACCCGCGAGCGGTGCTGGATCAGAAGTCCATGCCGCCCATGCCGCCGTCGCCACCAGCGGCCGGGGCCGCCTTCTCGGGCTTGTCGGCGACGACCGCCTCGGTCGTGAGGAACAGCGCGGCGATCGACGAGGCGTTCTGCAGCGCCGAGCGCGTGACCTTGACCGGGTCGTTGACGCCCGCGGCGAGCAGGTCCTCGTAGGCGTTCGTCGCGGCGTTGAGGCCGTGACCCGTCGGGAGGTTGCGCACCTTCTCCGCGACGACGCCACCCTCAAGGCCGGCGTTGATCGCGATCTGCTTGAGCGGGGCCTCGATCGCGAGCTTGACGATCGCGGCACCCGTGGCCTCGTCACCCTCGAGCGAGAGCGTCTCGAAAGCCGTCTTGCCGGCCTGGATGAGCGCGACGCCACCACCGGCGACGATGCCCTCCTCGACGGCAGCCTTCGCGTTGCGGACGGCGTCCTCGATGCGGTGCTTGCGCTCCTTGAGCTCGACCTCGGTCGCCGCGCCCGCCTTGATGACGGCGACGCCGCCCGCGAGCTTGGCGAGACGCTCCTGGAGCTTCTCGCGGTCGTAGTCGGAGTCCGAGTTCTCGATCTCGGCACGGATCTGGTTGACGCGGCCAGCGATCTGGTCCGCCTCGCCCGCACCCTCGACGATCGTCGTCTCGTCCTTCGTCACGACGACCTTGCGGGCCGTGCCGAGGACCTCGAGGCCGACGGTGTCGAGCTTGAGGCCGACGGTCTCCGAGACGACCTGACCACCCGTGAGGATGGCGATGTCCTGGAGCATGGCCTTGCGGCGGTCGCCGAAGCCGGGGGCCTTGACGGCGACCGACTTGAACAGGCCGCGGATCTTGTTGACGACGAGCGTCGCGAGGGCCTCGCCCTCGACGTCCTCGGCGACGATAAACAGCGGACGCCCGGACTGCATGACCTTCTCGAGGAGGGGCAGCATGTCCTTGACGTTGGAGATCTTGCCCTCGACGAGGAGCACGTAGGCGTCCTCGAGGATGGCCTCCTGGCGCTCCGGGTCGGTGACGAAGTACGCCGACAGGAAGCCCTTGTCGAAGCGCATGCCCTCGGTGAGCTCGAGCTCGAGGCCGAGCGCGTTGGACTCCTCGACGGTGATGACGCCTTCC
>JAFABT010000368.1 GCA_023425905.1 Actinomycetes bacterium
TGGTCCGGGACCGAGGCGCTCACGCTCGCCGCGAGCCCGTACCCGTCGACCGACGCCCTCGTGGCCGACGTGCAGCGCGCCGTCGTCGAGGCGCTCGTGCTCGACGCCGCGCACATCCGCGACGGCCGCTCCTACCGTGCCGCCCGCGACCTCGTGCGGTCCCGGCTCGAGGACGAGGTCTACCGCGCGGTCGGCCAGACCGCCGCCGCGCTCGCCGAGGCACGCACGCTCGACGCGCTCGTCCGCTCCTCGACGAGTCTCGCGCTGCTCGACACGCTCACCGACGTGCGGGCGCAGCAGGCCCGGCTCGTCCACGACGGCTTCGTCCGCGACGCAGGCGTCGGCGCGACCGGGCACCTGCTCCACCTCCCCCGCTACCTGCGCGCGGCTGCCCGGCGGATCGAGCGGGCCGCCGATGACCCGCGTCGGGACGCGAGCCTCGTCCACGAGGTGCACGTGCTCGAGGCCGCCTTCCACGACGCCGTGCGGGACGACGCGGCCCGCCGCCCCGCGGGCGACCAGGACCCTGGGCCCGACCCTCGGCTCGACGAGGTCCGCTGGATGCTCGAGGAGCTCCGTGTCTCGCTGTTCGCCCAGCAGCTCGGCACCGCTGGACCGGTCTCGGCGAAGCGGGTGCGGACGTTGCTCGCCGCCGTGGGCGCGGACGCCTGAGAGAACGGGTGAGATCGGACGACGTCGGGACCTCGGGGATGGTCCGCTCCGCCCGCTGTGTCCTAAAGTTCCGATCATGAACTCCCCGTCCGAGGTCGAGCACGCGATGCGGCTCGCGCATCAGGCTCTCGACTCGTCCGTCGCCCGCGCCGTCGGCAGCGACACGCTCGTCGCGGTCCGCAACGGGCTGCTCACGATCCCCGCCGGGTCCGGGGCCGAGTGGTACGACGTCCCGGCCGGTCACGACGCGCGTCCCGAGTCGTTCCCGACCCGCCGCCGCCAGCACTGATCTCGCGCTGCGCGCACCCTGCGGTGTCGCTCACGCGACTACGGGCGCCTTGTCGTCACCTGACCGGGTGATCGCCCTCCCACTCTGTCTCGCATCGCGGACCGCTTGCCCGACGGGCGAGATGTCGATACGCTCACCTCACCATCCAGAGCGGTCGAGAGTCCTGGCTCGTTGACGCCGCAGCAACCCCCCACGACGGGCGACCGTCGCGGGTGAGGGTGCTAACGCCAGGTCCGATGGAGTGACGAGATGCACCTGGTGTCCAACGACCCTACGAGCGACTGTTGCGCGGGCTGTCCGCGATGAGCCCCGCCGACCGCCCGACCGTCTCCTTCGAGCTCTTCCCGCCGCGCAACCCCGACGCGGCACCCCGGCTCTGGGAGACGATCACCCAGCTCGCCACCGCACGCCCTGACTTCGTGTCCGTCACCTACGGGGCCTCGGGCTCGACGCGCGACACGACCCGCGGCCTCGTGCGCCGCCTCCTCCGCGAGACGTCCCTCAACCCGATCGCCCACCTCACGTGCGTCGGCTCCTCGCGCGAAGAGATCACGACGATCGTCAACGAGTTCCTCGACGAAGGCGTGCGGTCATTTCTCGCGCTCCGCGGCGACCCGCCCGCGCCAGGCAGCACGTGGGAGGCCCACCCCGACGGCGTGCGCACGGCGAGCGACCTCGTGTCCCTCCTGCGCAAGATCGAGCACCGCCGCTGCGCGGGCTCGGTGTCGCAGCGCGTCCGCGGCGTCGTGCGACCGCTCTCGATCGCGGTCGCCGCGTTCCCGCGCGGCAACGCGGGCGCGGGCTCGACGCGCGACCAGGACGTCCAGGCGCTGCTCGACAAGCAGTCGTCGGGGGCCGACTTCGCGATCACCCAGGTCTTCTTCGACGCCGCGAGCTACCTCGAGCTCGTCGCCGTGGCCCGCGACGCGGGCGTGACCATCCCGATCATCCCCGGGATCATCCCGACGACCGACCCGGCCCGCCTGCTCCGCGTCTCCGAGCTCACCGGCGTCACCGTGCCCGACGATCTCCTCGCGCTGCTCACCCGGCACGCCAGTCCCGCCGAGCGGTACCGCGCCGGCCTGCGGGCGAGCGTCGACCTCGTCCGCGCCGTCCTCGACGGCGGCGCCCCCGGCGTGCACGTCTACACGTTCAACCGCCACGAGGCCGCGCTCGACCTCCTCGACGGCGCCGGCCTGCTCGACGGCGCCGCACCAAGCCACGCGCCGACGGCCGACGAGGCCGCGCTCGCGATCTGACGACCCGCGCGCCGACGTCACCCAGACCCCTGCACCACCCGCACGACCCATCAGCCCCACCCACCACCGCGCGCTGCCGCAACGACACCGCACCGATCCAAGGAAGATCCTCATGACTGCATCCGCGCCCGCCCTCGGCCCCGCGACGATCCTCGGCTACCCGCGCATCGGTCCGCGCCGCGAGCTCAAGAAGGCGCTCGAGAGCTTCTGGGCAGGCCGCTCGACCGACGCGGATCTCGAGCAGACCGCACGCGAGCTGCGCACCCGCACCCGCGACCGGCTCGTCGAGCTCGGCCTCACCGCCGACGCCGCGGCCGTCCCCTCGGCGTTCTCGTTCTACGACCACGTGCTCGACGCGACGACGCTCGTCGGCGCCGTCCCGGCCCGC
>JAFABT010000015.1 GCA_023425905.1 Actinomycetes bacterium
CGCCGTACGGGGGGCGGGCCACCGCGGGGTGCCGGGCCCCCGTCGGTGTCTGGAATGTGGCTCCGTTAAATTCTCGCCTTTCCGCGGCCGACGAGGCCGAGGATGAGGGAGATGACGAGCACGATGACGCCGATCCAGATCAGGAATGACCCGATCTCGGTGGCGACGCCGAGCACGACAAGGACGACTCCGAGGAGGATGAGGATCAACCAGCTAGGCATGGGGGCCTCTTTCTCTCGGGGCGGGCGCGCACGCGCTCCCACCCTGATTCTCAGTCGGCCTCCTGTGTTTGTTCACACGGGAGGTGTCACAAAAAAAGAGTGACACGGCACCTGCGAGCACGCATCTCGAACGCGTCTCAGCGCTTGCCGACGAACCATCCCCGCACGATGGCGACCCGCGCCTCGATCTGCTCCGCGGTCGCCTCAGGAACCGCCGGGCCACCGGAGCGGCGCCGCAGCTCCGCATGGACGGAGCCGTGCGGCTGGCCCGCGCGACGCGCCCACGCGCCCACGAGCTGGTTGAGCTCCTTGCGGAGCTCGGCGAGCCGGCGATGGTCGACGACGGACGGCGCGGCGGATGCGGCCTGGTGAGCCACCTGACGGGCCTGCCGCTGCTGCAGGAGCTGGCTCACCTGGCTCGAGTCGAGCAGGCCGGGAAGCCCGAGGAAGTCCATCTCCTCGGCGGACCCGAGGTCGCCGCCCGTGCCGAACTGGTTGCCGTCGAACAGGACGTGGTCGAAGGTCGCCTGCGCCTCGAGGGCCTGGAACGCCCCCTCGTCCGCACCGAGGCCGTCCGAGGCCCGCTCCTCCCGGTTCGCGGCGGCGAGCAGAGCGAGCTCCGGGTCCTCCTCGCGCACCGGGCGGTCGAGCGCGTGGTCCCGCTCGGCTTCCATCGTGCCCGCGAGCGCGAGCAGCTGCGGCACCGAGGGCAGGAAGATCGACGCGGTCTCCTCCCGGCGTCGGGCGCGGACGAACCGGCCGACGGCCTGGGCGAAGAACAGCGGCGTCGCCGTCGACGTCGCGTAGACGCCGACGGCGAGCCGCGGCACGTCGACGCCCTCGGAGACCATCCGCACGGCGACGAGCCACCGGGAGTCCGACGCGGAGAACTCCTCGATGCGCTCGCTCGCACCCTCCTCGTCCGAGAGCACGACCGTCGGCGACGTGCCCGTGAGCCGGGCGATGTGCCCCGCGTAGGCGCGGGCGTCGTTCTGGTCGGTCGCGATGATCATCGCGCCAGCGTCGGGCACCGTGCGGCGCACCTCGGTGAGCCTGCGGTCCGCTGCAGCGAGCACCGCCGGGATCCACTCCCCCTGCGGGTCGAGGGCCGTGCGCCAGGCGTGCGCCGTGATGTCCTTCGTCACGGCGTCGCCGAGCCGGGCCGACATCTCCTCCCCCGCCCGGGTGCGCCACCGCATGCTCCCGGAGTACGAGAGGAAGATCACGGGGCGCACGACGCCGTCGCGCAGCGCCTCGCCGTAGCCGTAGGAGTAGTCCGACCGCGAGCGTCGGATGCCGTCGCTGCCCCGCTCGTAGCGGACGAAGGGGATCGCCGCGGTGTCCGAGCGGAACGGCGTCCCGGTGAGGGCGAGCCGCCTGGTGGCCTGGTCGAAGGCCTCGTGGACCGCGTCGCCCCAGCTGAGGGCGTCGCCGCCGTGGTGCACCTCGTCGAGGATGACGAGCGTCCGGGCGGCCTCGGTCCGGGCGGCGTGCAGCGCGGGCCGGGTCGCGACCTGGGCGTACGTGAGCGCGACGCCGTCGAAGTGCGCGCCGTGCCGTCCCTGCGCGTTCCGGAAGTTCGGGTCGAGCTTGATCCCCACGCGGGCTGCTGCGTCCGCCCACTGCCGCTTGAGGTGCTCCGTCGGGGCGACGACGGTGACCCGTCGCACGACCCCCTGCTCGAGCAGCTCGGTCGCGATCCGCAGCGCGAAGGTCGTCTTGCCCGCCCCGGGCGTCGCGACCGCGAGGAAGTCACGCGGGGCCTGCGTGCGGTACGCCTCGAGCGCCTCGGCCTGCCAGGCACGCAGCTTGTCCGCCGTGCCCCAGCGCGCCCGCGCGGGGTAGGCCGGGGACAGGTGCGCCGCGGCGGTCGAGGACGCACGGACCTGCCCGCCGCCCGCGGCAGGTGCGACGGGCTCCGTCGCAGCAGAGAAGAGGGTCTGGACGTCCTCGGCGGCGCTGTGGTGACCCGGCGTCACCGCTCGCCCGGGCCGGAGGAGTCGTCGCCGTCCTGCGGGTCACGCAGGCCGTCGTAGATCTCCTTGCAGATCGGGCAGACGGGGAACTTGTTCGGGTCGCGGCCGGGAACCCACACCTTGCCGCACAGCGCGATGACGGGCTTGCCGGACAGCGCGGACTCCATGATCTTGTTCTTGCGCACGTAGTGCGCGAAGCGCTCGTGGTCGCCCGGCTCGACCTGCTCGGTCGCCTCGACGCGCTCGAGGACGCTCGTCGAGGTGCCCGCGCCGGAGCCCTCGTCGTCGCCCGAGAAGGGGTCGAGAGGCTCAGCCGGACCGGACGTCGCAAGAGGCTCGATCATGGCGCCCATAGTACGTCGCCGAGCCTCGCCCGCCGCGTCACGCCCATCCTCCCCGGACGCCGGCGGCGCTTCTCAGCGGACCCGGTCGAGGACAGCCGCCCACCGCCGGTCGAGGAGCGCACCGCCCGCGACGAGCCCCGCGACGAGGACCGTCCCGGCCGTGACGAGGCCGACGAGGACGACCTCGCCGGGCGCCGCGCGCTCACCGGTGACCCACGGCACGAACACGACGAGCAGGGGTGCCGAGAACACCCACGTGACGAGCGACGCGACGAGCTGGGCGACCGCGCTCGCCATGATCGACCCGGCCCCGGCCGCGAACGGGCTCTCGCCGGACGCCTGGACGGGGTACGGCAGCAGGACGCCCATGACGCTCGCGACGCCGAGGCCGGCGCCCGCGAACCCGAGCGCGGCGCACAGGACGACGCCCGCGACCTCCCACGACCTCGCCGACCACCCCGCGAGCGCGGAGATGACGGCGATCGCGGGGACCATCCAGACGAGCACGCCCCGGACGCGGCCGACACGGTCCGCGAGCCCCGCGACGGGCGCCACGACGTGCGCCCACAGCGCTGTGCCGTCGAAGCCCGCGTCGTTGTGCCGGCCCCACGCGAGCAGGCCCGCGAGGATCGGCGCTGCGAGCACGAGCGCCCCCCGGTCGGCCGGCAGCGTGACGACGCCGGAGACGAGCGCAGACAGCAGCAGGACCATGAC
>JAFABT010000021.1 GCA_023425905.1 Actinomycetes bacterium
CGCCCTCCCACAGCGCGACCGCAAGCGCATGGCCCGACGAGCGCGTCACGAGCCGGACGAGCGCACCCGGGTGGGCGTAGACCAGCGCCACGATCAGCGCCGCAGCCGGCGGGCGAGCTCGCTGAGCGCCTGGCTCGCGCTGCCCGCGACGTGCGCACCGCGCTCGTGCCCAGGCGCGTGGGTCGACCGCGGCACCCCGACGTCGGCCGTCGACCGGTCGGCGCCCGGCGCCTCGACGAGACCGTCGCGCTGCAGCCGGGTGAGGAGGTCGGCCGAGGCCACCCCCGTCAGCCGGGCGACCGGGACCCCGCGATCGGTGACGACGACGTCCTCACCGTTGCGGGCAGCCTCGATCCACGACTTGAGCTCTGCGCGAAAGGTGCTGACCGGCACGTCCATTCCTCGACGGTACCGCGCCGCAGCGCGCTCACCTGCGTCAGACGAGCGACGGCCCACCCAGGCCGCGGGCGACGGGGCCACGTGCCTCGGGGCGGTCGGCGGACACGCCTTCACCCGTGACGACCTGCTCCTGGCCTGCCGTGATGTCGCCGCCCTCGTGCGGGACGACGAGCACCGCGTCGACCGGCACGGACCGTTTGACGACGGCGAGCGCGATGGGCCCCAGCTCGTGGTGCCGCGCGACGGAGGTGACGACCCCCACCGGCCGGCCCGGCTGACCCTCGACGTGGACCTCCGCGCCCGGCTCCGGTACGAGGTGACCCGACCCGTCGAGGTGGAGGAACACGAGGCGACGCGGAGGGCGCCCGAGGTTGTGGACGCGGGCGACGGTCTCCTGACCGCGGTAGCAGCCCTTGGCGAGGTGGACGGCCGTGCGGAGCCAGTCGAGCTCGTGCGGGATCGTGCGGTGGTCGACCTCCCGCGAGGCCCGGGGCCGGAACGCCTCGACGCGCAGCGCCTCCGCGGCCCACGTCCCCACGAGCGGCCACCCGGCGGCGACCCGCGCGTCGACCGCGGCTTCGAGGTCTGCGCGGGGCACCAGGACGAGGCGCCACGGCCGGTCCCGGCCGGGATGGGTGTCGTCGGGCGGACCGTACCGGGTGCCGCCCGCGAGGGTGCGCGGCCAGGGGTCGCGCCAGGTCACCGGCTCACCCTCCCCGCCCTCGGCGTCGACCGGCTCGCCGATCGCTGCCCACTGCTCGGTGACGTCGGCGATCTCGACACGCATCATGAAACGCATCGACTCGAGCCACGCGACGAGCGGGGCCGCAGCCGCAGCCTCCGTGAGCAGCCACGTCGCCTCGCCGTCGTCGACGACGCCGGCCGCGTGCTCGACGTGCCCGTGCGGGGACAGCACGAGGAGCTCCGTCGACGTCCGCGGCGCGAGGTCGTCGAGCTTCTGGGACGTGATCGAGTTGAGCCAGGTGAGGCGGTCGGGCCCGGCGACGCGGACGACGCCGAGGTGCGACTGGTCGACGACCGCCCCCGAGCGCTGCAGGGCCCGCTGCTCGGCCGTCGGGTCCCCGTAGTGCCACGCGACACCCGCGTCCGGGCCGGCCGCGGCGACCGCGCCGCGCCGGCGGAGCAGCGGGCTCGTCACGCGTCGTCCCGTGCCGCGGGGGTGTCGCTCGCAGGTGAGCCGTCGTCGACGCGCACGAGGCGTGCCGAGGCGTACGACTGCAGCGGGTGCCCGAACGCGGCGAGGTCCCAGGCCCACATGAGGTCGCCCTGGACGAGGCCGTACAACCGGACGGCGGCGCTCACGTCCGCCGCCGTCGACGTCCGTGCGACGAGGTCGCTCGCGAGGTCGATGCGGCCGTTGCCGACGGCGCCGATGTAGAGGGTGAGGTGACCGGCCGGATCGGCGAGCAGCACTTCGAGCGGGTGCTTGTCCGGGTCGAGGTCGACGGGTCGGTCCGTGGAGATGCGCCAGTAGCCCTGCTCGGTCGCCCACACCGGCCCGAGCGGGAGGTCGCTGTCCGGAACCGTCGGCTGGTCCGTCCCCCCGTCGAGCTCGGCGGCGTCGTCCGGGACGACGACGAGCCGGATCGTCGCCGTGTACGCGAGGTACGGGCCGCCGTCGTGCGAGAACGTCACGTCCTGCGTGAAGGCGCGCTCCTCGATTCCGGGGTAGCCGACGACTCCCTCACCGCGCCACCGGCCCACGAGCCAGGCGAGCGGGAAGACCTCGGGAGCGAGGTCGTCAGGGATGGAGAACGTCATGGTGCGACCTCGGGTGGGGCGGTGGTGGGGACGGGACTGGTCGGTGCTGGGTCAGCGCTGGCCGCGGAACAGCGTGTACGCGGCGAGCCCGGCGAGCCACGTGATCGTGAGCGCGGCCAGGACGAGCGTTCCGACGAAGAACAGCTCGAGCGCTTCCATGGTCTGATCCTATCGACTCTGCCCTGAACCCGTCCGGGGGCGCGTCGCGGCTAGGTTGGAGCGGTGAACGCTCCCCGGCTGCGGCCCCTCGTCGTCAAGGTCACGTGCGGCACCGAACGCGCAGAGACCCTCAACCAGGCGCTCACCGTCGCCGCGACCGCCGTCGCCGCAGGTGCACGGGTGAGCCTGTGGCTCACGGGCGAGGCGAGCTGGCTCGCGGTTCCCGGCGACCCTCGCGGGATGGTCGACCTCCCCCACGCGATGCCGCTCGGCGACCTGCTCGCCGCCGTCCTCGACGACGGGACGGTCACCGTGTGCACGCAGTGCGCGGTGCGGCGCGACCTCACCGAGACGGACCTGCTGCCGGGGGTCCGCATCGCCGGGGCCGCCGTCCTCGTCGAGGAGATGCTCGCACCCGACGTCCAGGGGCTCGTCTACTAGGCCCGAAGCGGCCCCTGGCCACCTGTCAGGCGCGGCGCAGCCGCTGGGACAGCACGTACATCTCGCATCCCAGGCACAGCCCGACGACAGCGTTGAGCAGGGCGGCGACGAGCGCAAGGACGCCAGCGGCGAGCACCGCGCCGGTCACGCCTGCGGCCCCCAGCAGCGCCCCGACGCCGGTGATCGTGAGACCGACGAGCTGCGCGAAGCGCGGCGGACGCGGGTCCTCGAGCTCCGCCGGGGGCCCGAGGCGTCGACGCACGAGCACGAAGAGCTGGCCCTGCGGCGTCACCCGAGGGCCGACGGTCGCGGCGAGCAGGAAGGTCACGGCCACGACGGCGAGCAGCGCCGTCGCGAGGGCGGGCGCACCAGGGAGCACGACGAGCACGCCCACGAGCAGCGCAGCCGTCCCGGCGGCGAACACGCGGGGGCCGCGGGCGTCGATCGGCTGCGGGACGGGCTCGGCGTCGGGCGCGAGGCCGTGAGGAGCCGCCTGGGTGCTGTGGCCAGTTTGGGTGCTGGGGGCAGCCTGGGTGCGCGGGGCAGTGTCGGTGCTGGGGGCGTCGGTCATGGGGCGATGCTCGCCTCGCCCCACCCCGATGTCCACGATCGGCGGGTGCCGTCTCACGTGGCGGGCGGAGCCGGAGCGGCTCCCACCCGGGCGACCGCGGCCGTCGCCTCCGCGGGGCCGAGCGCCCCGGAGCTCCGTTCGACGACGGCGCCAGCCGGGTCGAGGACGAGGACCGTCGGCGTGCGCAGGACCCCGAGCCGACGCACGAGGGCCGGATGCTCCGCGACGTCGAGCTCGACGTGGACGACGCCGTGCTCGTGGGCAGCGACCCCGGTGAGCACGCGCGCGGTGGACCGGCAGGCCGAGCACACCTCGGCGGACAGCTGGACGAAGGTGAGCCGGGAGCCGAGCGGACGGCCGACGTCGTCGGGGCCGAGCACGAGCGCCGCGCCGTCCGCATCC
>JAFABT010000072.1 GCA_023425905.1 Actinomycetes bacterium
GAGCCCTCGCCATGACGCTCGTGGGGGCGCTCATGCTCGCGCCCCTCGTCGCCGCGACGCCGCTGTGGGACAGCCGACCCATGCCCTACGTCGGGCCAGCCGGCTCGGGTGCTCTCCAGCTCGACACCTCGCTCGACATGCGCTCCGACCTCGGTCGCCGGTCCGATCGCGTCGTGCTGCGATACACCGCCGAGCCGGACCAGGTCGGACCCTTGCGGCTCCGGACGCTCGACGAGTTCGACGGTCAGACGTGGCGCTCGGAGCCGTCGACGACCGAGTCGGGGCCCATCAGCCGCGGCCAGGTGCTCTGGCCCGAGTCCGTGCCTCTCGACCGTGATCCCCCGCGCCGCGCCGCAGACCCCGACGACACGTCGAGTGACGAGGGCGACGCGGCAGACGTCGTGGACCCGGACGAGCGGGCGGCACGCCTCGACGTCGAGGTCGTCAACCTGGACGACCCGCGGGTGCCGCTGCCTCTTGAACCGCGCTCACTCTCGATCGACGGCGAATGGACGTACAGCGCCACGCGCGACGAGGTCGTCGGCGCGCAGAACCTTCGGCCGGGCGATGCCTACACCGTCGACGTCGCGCGCCTGTTCCTCACCGCCGACAAGCTGCGCGCGACGGACTCACGCGAGGGTCCGCGCGGGCCGACGCCGCGCGACTTCCTCACGGTGCCGGCGACCTCCGGCACCGAGGACATCGTCGCGCTGGCGCAGGAGGTCACCGCCGAGTCCGCGACGGACTACGACCGGGCGATCGCGCTGCAGTCGTTCTTCCGGTCGAGCCGGTTCACGTACTCGAGCGAGGTGCCGCTGCCCCGCACGGACGACGCCGTCCTCGACTTCCTCACCGACCGCACCGGCTACTGCGTGCAGTTCGCCACGGCGATGACGGTGATGGCGCGCGCGGTCGAGCTGCCCACCCGGATCGCCGTGGGGTTCTTGCCCGGGGAGCGCACCGAGCCAGGCTCGAACGTCTACGAGGTCACCGGACGCCAGGCGCACGCCTGGCCCGAGATCTGGTTCGCGGGATACGGCTGGGTGCGATTCGAGCCGACCCCACCCGTGCAGACCGGAGCCCTGCCCACCTACGCGGACCCGTTCTTCCCGTCCGACGGCGTCCCGCCACTCCCGCAGAACGTCCCGAGCATGGCCGTCACAGATCCCGGTGACTCCGGACCGAGCCAGAGCGCCGCCGTGACGGACACGACCCGCGAACAGCCCGACCGGCAGGTTCCTTGGTGGGCGATCACCGTCCTGTGCCTGCTCGCCGTCGGCGGTGTGGTCCTCGTCCTTGCGAGGCGGCGCACGCATCATCACGTACCGAAGCGCGTGACCCCTGAGCGCGCCTGGGCGCTGCTCGCGGAGGACGTCTCTGCTGCCGGGTTGCCCTGGTCGTGGACGTGGACCCCGGCCCAGGCGCGCTCTCGGATGGCCGAAGCCCTGCTTCACCGCGGCTGCTCGGAGGAGGACCTCGCCCCCCTGGACGTCCTCGCCCGGGCGGTGCAGGACGAGAGGTACGCGCCCGCCGGCACGGCCGTCGATGCCCGAGAGCTGCACGATGCCGTGACCGCGATACGCACCCTGCTGGCACGCACCGAGCAGCCCGAGGCGCAGCCGACGGGCACGAGCGGCGGGACGAACGCCCACCGCTGACTAGACGATCGAGGTGCGCTGCGGGAGGTCAGGAGTCACGGCCGACCGCCGCGCGTCGCAGCGAGTGCCGCGGCACGGTTCACGCGAGTGGAGGCCGCTCCGCGCACCGTGCTTCAGCACGAGGTGGGAGCACGAGGTGGTGAGGCCTGGGGCCGTGGGTGCGGATCCGATGCGGGGCGAAGCCCGTGAGGGCGGAGCTGCTGGCGACGCGTGGTGACGTCGCGTGTGGTCGAATCAGCGACCTTCGTGGCGTCGGCGGTCCCAGCGTTCCTCGATGGACGCCATGAAGCCGCCCTTGCCTCGCTGCTTGCCGTTGCCCCGCGGATTGCCCCTGCCGCGCGAAGCGCCGCGCCCCTTGCCTGCGGGGCGCGTCGACCCGTCCGGGTTGACGACGCCGACCGGCCCGGACGACGTGGCGCGCGGCGGCGCGAATGCGTAGGCGACGCCGACGAACATGACGACGAAGCCACCGACACCCAGCCACACGTTCGACATGACAGCACCGCCCACAAGGGCGAGCAGGCCGACTGCGAGCGCGAGGCCTGCGACGAGCCACTTGTTGGCGCCGGACCGCGTTGGCGACTGCATCACCGTGGCGAGTCGGGGGTCCTCGGAGAGCAGCTCTCGCTCCATCTGCTCCAGGACACGCTGCTCGTACTCTGACAGAGGCATCGGTACCTCCGCTTCCATGCCGCCGGTGAAGCCCGCAGGGCTCTGTGCGACCAGGATACGGTCCAAGTGAGCAGGGCGGAAGTTCAACGCATCACACCGCCCGCCGCGTCGGACCGGGACGCTCGAGAGACGCCGCCGATGCGGGTCTGAGGGCCGCTGGGCCGAAGCGCTCGCGCACGTCGTCCATCGCGCGTTCGGCCCGCCGCGTCTCCTCTCCGAGCCCGTCGAACGACAGCTGCCGGGGCGTCGAGGCGGCCGGGCTGAGGCCTTCGACCCTGACGCCGACAAGACGGACGGGCAGGCCGCGACGGTCCACCCCCGCGATGAGCTCACGGGCGACGAGGAAGATCTCGTGCCCGACGTCGGTGGGGGCGACGAGCGTCCTCGAGCGCGACATCGTCGTGAAGTCGCTCGTGCGCACCTTGACGACGACGGTGCGCGCGACCGTCCCGCTCGCGCGCAGCCGAGACGCCGTCTGGTCGGCGAGGACCCTCGCCTGCGCCTCGATGACGGCGAGGTCCGCGACGTCCTGGGCGAAGGTCGTCTCGTTGCCGATGCTCTTCTCCTCGCGCACCGGACGGACCGGGCTCGAGTCTCTTCCCCAGGCCAGGTCGTAGAGGTGAGCGCCTGCCGTGCGCCCCACGGCGCGTTGCAGCGTGCCGACGTCGGAGGCCGCGACCTCAGCGACGGTGCGGATGCCCCACCTGGCGAGCGACGCCTGGGTGCTCGCTCCCACACCGCTGAGCGACTCGACGGGCAACGAGTGGAGGAACTCGACCGTCGAGGCGCGCGGGATGAGCAGCATCCCGTCCGGCTTGGCGCGTGTCGACGCGAGCTTGGCGACGTACTTCGACCGGGCGATGCCGACGGAGCACGTGATGCCGTGCCGCTCACGCACGTCCCGACGGATCCGCTCGGCGATCTGCACCGGGCTCCCACCACGTCGACGCGCCCCGGCGACGTCGAGGTAGGCCTCGTCGACGCTCGCCTGCTCGACGACCGAGGTGATCTCGCGCAGCAGCTCCATCACCTGCGAGGACACGTGTCGGTAGCGCGCCATGTCGGGCGGGATGACGACGGCCTGCGGGCACATACGACGCGCAGTCGTCATGGGCATCGCCGCGTGGACCCCGAACGTCCTCGCCTCGTACGTCGCGGCGACGACGACGGACCGCTCCGAGCCGCCGACGATGACCGGTCGACCGCGGAGGTGCGGCCGGTGCGAGAGCTCGACCGAGGCAAAGAACGCATCCATGTCGACGTGAAGGATGGTGCAGCCGTCGTCGTCCTCACCCCAGAAGCGACGAGCCCCCGTCTGCGCCGGCGCGCGCCCCATGACTCAGGACGCCCTGGCAGCGGCCGCGCGACGCGGGTCCGTGACGAACCCGGGCGCATCGCCCTCGAGGAGGATGCGCACCTCGTCGACGAAGTCCTCAGCGGCCGCCAGAATCTCGTCGGCGCGAGATGCCGGGACGTCCGGCACCGACCCCGCCTCGAGCGACGCCCTCAGCCTCGCGCCCGCGGCGAAGTACACCGACCATGCGGCGAGCTCGGGAGCGACCTCGACGAGGAGGTCCCACACGGGTCGGGGAGCACGTCGCGGACGAGGTCGCGAGCGCGCGCTGACGACGGCGGCCGCGGCACGGAGCGCACCGAGATGGGCGTGGACGAACCGCTCGGGCGCGCTCTCGACGCTCGCGTGGGCCGCCGTGATCTCGCGGTCTGCCCGGGCAAGCAAGCTCCTCACCTGAGGCGCGAGCGGGGGGCGAGGGGTCGCCTCGCCCGCCTCTGCCGTCCGTGCCGTGGTCGCCATGTCGTCCACCTCCGCATCCATTGTCGAACACCTGTTCGACTGCCGTCAACACCTCGCCGCCTCGGAGCCTGGATCGGCACACGCGCAAGGCCTGGAGCCGTGGCCTAGCGTTGGGCCATGCCCGCCCGATCCACACGCACCTCCCGAGGCTCCCGCCCAGCATCTCGCCGACCACCGACAGCCCGGCTCTCGCTGCCCACCGAGCCCGTGCGGACGAGCACGGCGACCGTCGAGGTCGTCCCGG
>JAFABT010000250.1 GCA_023425905.1 Actinomycetes bacterium
GGCCGGGCCTTCGCGGACGCCCCGCGCGTCGTCTCGCTCGCGTCGACGAGCGGCATCGCAGGCAACCGCGGCCAGACGAACTACGCCGCGTCGAAGGCGGGCGTCATCGGCATGGTGCGCTCGACCGCTGCGCTGCTCGCCGGCGTCGGCGGCACGGCGAACGCGGTCGCCCCGGGCTTCATCGAGACGGACATGACGGCGCGCATCCCCTTCGCGACCCGCGAGGTCGCACGGCGGCTCAACTCGCTGCAGCAGGGTGGGCAGCCGGTCGACGTCGCCGAGGCCGTCGCGTTCCTCGTCTCCCCCGCGGCGGGCGGCGTCGTCGGCGAGGTGCTCCGCGTGTGCGGGCAGAACCTCGTGGGGCGCTGACGTGACCGCCCAGCACCCTCGTGACGTCGTGACGCTCGAGGAGATCCCCGCGCTCGGCGGGCTCTACCTGCGGGGCGTCGCGGCGTCTGGGCGGCAGGGGATCGCGCACGGCGTCGGCTCCCTCCTGGGGCGGCCGCAGGGCGCCGCGGTCCCGTCGCTGCCGCCCACCACCTACGTCGTGCCCGGGGTCCAGGTCGACGCCGACCACCTCACGACGTACCAGCACCTCCTGGGCGAGGCGGCGTCCGACGTCCTGCCCGCGGGGTACGTCCACGTCCTCGGCTTCCCGCTCGCGATGGCCGTCATGGTCCGGACGGACTTCCCGCTGCCGCTGCTCGGCATGGTCCACCTCGCGAACTCCGTCGTGCAACGTCGTGCCGTACGGCTCGGCGACACGCTCGAGGTGCGGGCCTGGGCGCAGCACCTCGCCCCGCACCGGTCGGGTACGAGCGTCGAGCTCGTCGTCGAGGTCGCGGTCGAGGGCGACGCGTCGAGCGAGCCTGCGTGGCGTGGGGTGTCGACGTACCTCGCCAAGGGCGTCCGGCTCCACCCCGGACCTCCGCCCGAGGGCGAGGCGCGGGCCGAGGTCCCCACGGGGGCGCCGACCGGGCTGTGGACCCTCGGCGCTGACGTCGGGCGCCGGTACGCGGCCGTCTCCGGGGACAGGAATCCGATCCACCTGAGCGGGCTCGCCGCGAAGGCCTTCGGCTTCCCGCGTGCGATCGCCCACGGCATGTACACCGCGTCTCGCGCCCTCGCCGACGTCGGCGTCGCCCGCGGTGAGACCTACCGGTGGGACGTCGCCTTCGACCGACCCGTGCTGCTCCCAGGAGCGGTGACCGTGCGCGTCGTCCCTGCCGAGGACGGCACCGGATTCGACTACGTCGGGTGGAGCAAGGAGCGGGTGCACCTCTCGGGGCGGGTTGCACCGCTGCGCTGAACGGGAGACGCACGGCCGGGAGACACGCTCACCGGCGGTGCGCCGCGCGGGTGCGTGCGGCGCACCGCCGACAATGGGGCGTGGTCACCTATGTCGTCGTCGCTGCCGGGCCGAGGGGTGCGGACCCGGCGGGCGCAGGACCGGCCTCGGTGGACGCCGGGCGGGCCATGGTGACGCTGCGGCCCGGGCCCGTCGGTGCGGCCGTCGTCGAGGAGCAGACGCTCCCCGCGTCCGAGCTCCCGCGCGTCGTCGCCGGACTCGAGGCCGCGCACGCCGACGACCCGATCCGCTGGGTGTGGGACGACGCCGGCCGCTGGTACTCGCCGCTCCTCGCGGCCGGGGTGCGGGTGCGGCGCTGCCACGACCTGCGGCTGTGCCACGCGATCCTCGGGCGCTCCGTGCTGAGCGCGGACGCGTGGCGCACCGCGTCGGACCGGTGGCGGGAGACGACCGGGACCGCCGCGCAGGCACCCGACCCGTGGGACGCGCTCGAGGCGGCGGCGTCCCCGGCCCTCGCGACGGCGCAGGACGTGACGGGCTTCGTCTCGGACACGCTCTTCGGGGACGAGGGTCCACCGCGGGCGGCTCAGGCGCGGCCCACTCCCGCGCACCCCCGCGCGCTCGACCTCGACCCGGCACCCGAGCTCGTCCGCCAGCTCGCGGCGGTCGACGGGTCCCGGGACCCGGGGCGGCTGCGCCTCCTGCTCGCGGCCGAGTCGGTCGGTGCGCTCATCGCCGTCGAGCTCCACCACGACGGGCTGCCGTGGCGCACGGACCTTCACGACGCGCTCCTCACCGAGGCCCTGGGCCCGCGGCCCCGGCCGGGATACCGTCCCGCCCGACTCGAGCAGCTCGCCCAGCAGATCCGCGCTCTGCTCGGCGCACCGCACCTCAATCCCGACTCCCACACCGACCTGCTGCGCGCGCTGCGGGCCGCGGGCCTCGGGGTGCGTTCGACGTCGAAGTGGGAGCTGGCCGAGGTCGACCACCCCGTCGTCGCGCCGCTCCTCGAGTACAAGCGGCTCTCGCGCCTCTTCACCGCGAACGGCTGGGCGTGGGCCGAGGCGTGGGTGAGCGGCGGCCGGTTCCGCCCGGACTACGTCCCCGCCGGCGTCGTCACGGGGCGATGGTCGTCGAGCGACGGCGGGGCCCTCCAGCTGCCGCAGACCGTGCGCGCGGCCGTGCGCGCCGACGAGGGATGGCGGCTCGTCGTCGCCGACGCGTCTCAGGTCGAGCCGCGCGTGCTCGCCGCGATGTCCGCCGACGCCGCGATGGCCGCGGCGGCCCGGCACGCCGACCTCTACGAGGGCGTCGTCGCAGCCGGCATCGTCGCGACGCGCCAGGAGGCGAAGTACGCGATGCTCGGCGCGATCTACGGCGCGACGACGGGGCCGTCGGCGATGCTCATGCCGCACCTCGCGAAGGCGTACCCGAAGGCGGTCGCGCTCGTCGAGGAGGCCGCACGGGCCGGCGAGCGCGGCGAACAGGTCCGGACCTGGCTCGGACGCACCTCCCCGCGGCCCGACGCGGGGATGCAGGACGACGCCGAGGGGCCGCGGCGCCGGGCGTGGGGACGTTTCACGCGCAACTTCGTCGTCCAGGGCACGGCCGCCGAGTGGGCGCTCACCTGGATGGCTGGGGTGCGTCGTCGGCTCGAGGCGAGTCCCGGCGGGGCGCACCTCGTGTTCTTCCTCCACGACGAAGTCGTCGTCCACTGCCCCTCGGACGAGGCCGGCACGGTCGCCGACGCGATCCGCGAGGCAGCGGCGGAGGCCGGGCGGCTGCTGTTCGGCACCTTCCCCGTCGAGTTCCCGCTCGACGTGTCGATCGTCGAGGGGTACGACGAGGCCGCGTGACCGGCCACGGCGCGGAGGGTGCTGTCAGTCGAGCCAGCCGGTCGCCGCGAGGACGTCCTCCGCGATGTCGACGACCGTCCGGTCGTCGGTCGCGACCCGGTGCACCTCGGGGCCTGCGCCCTCGTCGAGCCGGCGCGCGGCGGCGTCGGAGCGCGCGATGTGGGCGCGGAGCTCGTCGCCGATCTCGCGGCCCTCGAGGCGCTCGCGCGCGGTCGCGTCGCTCGCGGTGAGCAGCACCGAGGTGACGAGCGGACCGTCCCACATCGCGGCCGCGAGCGCGGTCGCGTGCAGGACGGAGACGGTGTTCGTGTAGACGAGCCGGCGGTAGCCGAGCGACTTGTAGTTCGCCCACACCGAGGACAGGTTCCGCTCCGCGAGCGCGTGCTCGTGCGGGGCCGGGTGCGCGAGGTCGAGGTAGTCGCCGTCGACGACGGCGTGGCGCACGTCGCGCTCGGCGAGCAGCGCGTGCACCGCGTGCGCGACCGACGTCTTGC